>JANLFY010000010.1 GCA_024653485.1 Bacillota bacterium
TTTCTCAGTCCAGATGAATGTGTTTTGGGGTGACAAAATCACAGTCCGTTGACAGGCCGGTGCAGTTCCGGCGTGTGGCATTCACGACAGCGGGCCTACAAGACCGCAAGACCGCAAGGCGCACGTCAAGGTTTTGAGGTCTCGTTCAGGGTCTCGTGCAGCGGTGTCCGACCGAGGTCGAAAAGGCTGGTCACCCACGGCACGAGACCTTTCGCGAGCTGGCCGCGAGTCCGTGGCGAGCTCACGCTCTGACTCCACCCATTCACTACGGCCTGCTCCTTATCTCCGAATCATGCCGCCGTGTGTGTTGCCATGGAAAATGACACTTGACACATGTGAACCAGGGCTATATAGTAGTGCTGGAAAGGTGCAATGCCAGTAGCAGTGGAGCGCGGAAGCGAACCGTTGGTTGTCGCGGCGCTCGCGGTTCTCGCGGTGCCCACGGCGGTCACGGCGCTGATGGTGCTGACGGCCATCACGGCCGTCAGGGCGGTCACGGACCGCGCGGTGCTTACGGTGCTCGCGATGTCCACGAGGTTCGTGGTGGTCACAGTGTGCTCGGTGTGCCCGGTATACTCTGCACCCTCGCACGCCCCGCACGCCCTGCACACCCGGTGCGCCTAGCGCGCCCAGCGTGCCCGGCAGCCCCGCACGCCCAGTTCGCCCAGTGCGCCCGTCGGGCCCGGCGCGATTGAAGCGTGCCGAACACAAGCGCGCCCGGACACAAGCGCGCGAGGCACACGGTTCGCGGCATCTCACGAACCCCGCGAGAGGCGCTGGGCGCGCGGCATCCGCGAGTCACCGAGTCACTTGGGGCAACCAGGATCACACAGGCTACATTCGGGTCACACGGATGACGAGATGCGCACGGGTCATGCGAGACATACATAGGCGCTGCCGTGTGACAGGGGCCGGGAGACAGCGGCCTTACGACACCATGAGGAGGCTGAGCCTATGGATTTCGGAGAGCGCCTGAGGAGGATGAGAGAGAACGCCGGTCTCAGCGCAAGAGCCCTTGCAGAGAAGGTGGGAGTATCCCCCAGCTTCATCTACCAGCTCGAGCGGAACGAGGCCACTCCATCGTTTTCGACACTCAAGCGGATAGGCGCTGTCCTTGGGACGGGCGTGTCTGTCCTCACCGACGACGAGTTCCCAGAGGAATGGGTCGTGGTCCGCAAGGGCGGCCGGCGGAGGCTAGTTACGGGATGCGACGGCGTGAACATAGAGCTCTTTACGTTTCTCGGGTCGCGTAGCAAGCGGATGCAAGCGTGCTTCGTCTCGCTCGGGCCCCAGGCCAGTTACCCCCGGGAGAACCTCGTGTACGGCCACGAAAGAGACGACTTTGTGTACGTGCTCGAGGGGAGTGTCGAGGTTCTGAGCGGGGGTAAGTGGTACCGTCTGGAACCGGGAGACGCCGCCCACTTCTCCATCCACAGTGTGGAGGCACTGCGCAACGCGGACAGCTCGCCAGCCGCGGCGCTTTGGGTGGTCTCTCCATCTGGCGTGTGACCTGGCGTGATCTTGCGTGATGGAGTTGCGTAAAGGACGCGGCGCGTGACCGCATGTCCGGTGTTCCGGTGCTGCCTCGGCGAGTGGGGACAAGCGTCTGGCCAAGGATCTGGCCAAGCGTCTGGCCAAAGGCGGGGAAGTACGGCGTGGGCCGGATGGGTGCGCCCAGGATTGTGCAGGCTTTCACAAACTCCGCGAACTCGCGGGGAGACGCACGACCGGCCAGACAAAGAGCGGCCGCTATCAGGTGACGAGGCGCCGCATAACGAGACGTCCCATTACGAGGCGCCGCGCGACGAGGCGGCGGGTCGCGACGCCCAAGGCGCATGTCAAGACAGACCGCGCCTGCCGGAGTGGCTTGCGGCAGGTCAACGGAGGTCACGGCAAGTTACGAGGGCCGATACTAGGTGATATCCGGTTACGGCAACTCGCGGTGAGCCGCGGTGAGTCGCGGCGCGACCGGCGGCGCAACAGGCGGTGCCACCGGCATTGCGAGCGGCACTGCGACCGGCGACCGGCGACCGGCGGTGTGGCGCGCTCCAGCGCGACGGGCGGCGGCCCGCAGGATCCGCAGACATTCAAAGCAAGAGAACGCGCTCTGGACAGGCTCTGGACAGCGCGAACGACACGGGGGGTAACGCTTATGGCGGTGGCGGAGAGTCAAGTGTTTCAGCGCAAGTTTGACAAGGTAAACGCGATCATCGAGAGGCATGGCGGCAAGGTGTCCAACCTGATAGCCATCCTCCAGGAGATCCAGTCGGAGTACCGCTATCTCCCGGAGGAAGTGCTCACCTACGTTGCAACGGCGCTCGGGATACCCCCGGCGACTGTGTACGGGGTCGCCACGTTCTACGCGCAGTTTTCTTTGAAGCCCAAGGGAAAGTACGTCATCAAGGTGTGCGACGGGACCGCGTGTCACGTGCGGGGTTCCGAGAGACTGCGTTACGTGGTACGGGAGAAGCTTGGCCTCGATGACTCCAAGGACACCACAGACGATCTCAAGTTCACCTTGGAGACGGTGTCATGCATTGGTGCTTGCGGGCTGGCACCGGTGGTAACGGTGAACGACCGCGACGTGCATGGCCAGCTTACTCCGGAGGCGTTGTCGATAATCCTTGACCAGCTGATCGCGAAGGAGAAAGCCGGTGATGTGACCAGAGATGGTTCGGGCGGGGACGACGCGACAAGGCACAGCACAGACGGAAACACAGACGGAAACAACGTGTCGGGTCGCAGCGCAGAGCTGGACGGTAGGGAAAAGGGGTGTCGGGAATGACCGCGCGGCTAAACACGCCACAGGACGTCGAGTCGTATGCGAATGACATGAAGGCGGCCCTCGGCCGCCAAAGAGTGCGCGCTCTCGTGTGCGCGGGAACGGGCTGTATGGCTAACGGCTCACTCAAGGTTTACGAAAGGCTCAAGGACGCGATCAGGGAGAGAGGTCTCCTGATCGAGCTCGACATGGTGCTTGACGCGTGCAAGACCGAGAGCGGGAGTGCGCGCGACGCGAGCGCACCTGGCGCGTCCCGCGGGGAGTCCTGCAACGATGGTTGCACGGTCCGGGTCGGCGATGCCTCAGCGTCCACAGCTCACCCTGCGTCCGCGTCCGAGGCCAGAGGTGGGCGCACGCTTGAGGTCGGCGACGCGCCTGGTGCCACAGACGGAGCGCCGTCCGCGCATGGGGCCACGTCCAAGTCCTCGGCAGTCGGATCAGCCGGCGGGGTGGGCGTGTCCATCAGCGGCTGCCACGGGTTCTGCCAGATGGGCCCGCTCGTCCGGATAGAGCCGCAAGGCATCCTGTACGTGCAAGTGAAGCCCGAGGACGTTGAGGAGATCGTCGAGACCACCCTCGTCCGCGGCGAGGTCGTCGAACGCCTCCTGTATCACGACCCGTCCACCGGCGAGCCCGCTCGCACGGAGGAGTCGATACCGTTCTACCGCAGGCAGGTAAGGGTGGTCTTGGCAAACTGCGGTCGAATGAACCCAGAGGACATCCGGGAGGCCATCGCCCACGGCGGCTACGGGGCGATTGCGCGCATCCTCAGCGGGATGACGCCTGAAGAGGTGATCCAGACCGTAACGGCCTCCGGCCTTCGAGGGCGCGGCGGCGCCGGCTTTCCAACCGGGCGCAAGTGGTCCTTCGCGCGGGCGGCGGCCTCGGACAAGAAATACGTGATCTGTAACGGCGACGAGGGGGATCCTGGCGCGTTCATGGATCGCAGCGTCATGGAGGGCGACCCCCACAAGGTGATAGAAGGCCTAATGATAGCGGCATACGCCATAGGTGCCGACGAAGGGTTCATCTACGTGAGGGCGGAGTACCCCGTCGCCGTGAGCCGCCTCAAGAGGGCGGTCGCGCAGGCTCGGGAGCACGGCCTTCTCGGACGCAACATCCTCGGGAGCGGCTTCTCGTTCGACATTACGATCAAGGAAGGCGCAGGAGCGTTCGTGTGCGGCGAGGAAACCGCGCTCATTTCGTCGATCGAGGGCAGGCGCGGCATGCCGAGTCCAAGGCCCCCGTACCCCGCGACCAGTGGCCTCTTCGGCAGGCCGACAGTCATCAACAACGTCGAGACGTTGGCCAACTTGCCCGCCATCATCACGAAAGGGCCGGAGTGGTTCAGGTCGTACGGCACCCCGACGAGCCCGGGAACGAAGACCTTCGCCCTCGCGGGACAGGTGGCCAACACCGGCCTGGTCGAGGTCCCTATGGGGCTCCCGCTTCGAGACCTCATCTTCGACATCGGCGGCGGGATGAGGGGCGGCGGGAAGTTCAAGGCTGTCCAGATAGGCGGACCTTCCGGCGGGTGTCTCGGCGAGGAACACCTCGACGTGGGTCTGGATTACGAATCGCTGGCGAAGGTCGGCGCGATGGTGGGATCCGGCGGGATGGTGGTGATGGACGACACCGCGTGTATGGTGGAGGTCGCTCGGTTCTTCATGAGGTTCACGCAGAGCGAGTCGTGCGGCAAGTGTGTCCCGTGCCGGGAAGGCACGAAGCAAATGCTGGCCCTTCTAACGAAGATGACGAGCGGGGAAGGGGCACCGGAGGACCTTGGACTCCTCGAGGAGCTTGCGCTGGCGGTGAAGGACGGGTCCTTGTGCGGCTTGGGCAAGACCGCTCCCAACCCCGTCCTGACGACTCTGAAGTACTTCCGTCCGGAGTACGAGGCACACGTGGTGCGAAAGCGCTGCCCGGCCGGGGCGTGCCAGGCGTTGCGCACGTATTCCATTGACGCCTTGAAGTGCCGCGGGTGCACCCTGTGCGCGAAGGTTTGTCCCATTGGCGCCATTTCGGGTGAGCGTGGTAAGCCTCACGTGATAGATCCGGAGAAGTGCGTCAAGTGCGGGACGTGTGTCGAGAAGTGCAGGTTCGGCGCCATACACGCCTAGTCGCGGAGTGCGAGCCACAGGCCGTTAAGCCGGAGTGCTAGCCACAGGCTGCTAACCGCGGCGGGTCAATTCCGGCAAGGTTAGCCCGGGAAGGTCAGCTCGGGGTGGCTGGCCCTGGGGGCTGGCCCGGGGGGTGGTTCCGGAGGGTGATTCCGGGGGGGTGGTTCCGAGGGCTGGTGCCGGGGACTGGCCCGGGGTGGCGGCCCGGGACGGCCCGGGGCGGCTGCACGGATATGGCTGGTCCACAAAGGCTGCTCCGGGAAGATTAGCCCCGGAAAGATTAGCTCGGTGAGACCGGCTGGGCGAGGCTAAACGCATGACGCTCACCAACCACGACGCGTGGCCGCCAAAATGGACTGAAGGAGGTAACGAGGCTATGCCGCACGTGACGGTCGATGGCCAAAAGGTTGAGATAAACGGTGAGAAGAACATCCTCGAGGTGGTGCGCAAGGCGGGAATCGAGCTCCCGACGTTCTGCTACCACTCGGAGCTTTCTGTATACGGCGCGTGCCGGATGTGCTCTGTCGAGGTGGAAGGCATGGGGCTCGTCGCGGGGTGTTCCACGCCGCCGGCGGACGGCATGGTCATCCGCACGAATACCGAGAGGACGCTGAGGCTGCGTCGCATGGTCATAGAGCTGCTCTTGGCCAATCACCACAGGGACTGCACTACCTGTGAGAAGAACGGCATGTGCAAGTTGCAGAGCCTTGCGTACCAGCTGGGCGTGAGGAAGGTCAGGTTCGGGGAGCGGGAGGAGATGCTTCCCATAGACGAAGGGAATCCGTCGGTGGTGCGGGATCCCAACAAGTGTATCCTCTGCGGGGACTGCGTGAGGGTTTGCTCTGAGATCCAGGGCGTCGGGGTCCTGGACTTCGCGGGACGCGGGTCGCGCACGAGCGTGAGCCCGGCGTTCGGCCGGAAGCTGTCCCAGGTAGAGTGCGTGTACTGCGGTCAGTGCGTGGCCGTGTGCCCCACGGGAGCGCTCACGGGCAAGTCGGAGGTCGAGGCCGTGTGGTCTGCGCTCCATGACCCGTCGAAGACCGTGGTGGCGCAAGTCGCGCCGGCGGTGCGGGTCGCGCTGGGCGAGGTCTTCGGAGGCAAGCCCGGCGAGATAGGGACGGGCAAGGTGGTGGCTGCCCTGAAGAAACTGGGCTTCAAGAAGGTGTTCGATACGGTCTTCGCGGCCGACCTTACCGCCGTGGAGGAATGCCACGAGTTCCTGGAGAGGCTCGGGAAAGGGGAGAACCTCCCCCAGTTCACGTCGTGCTGTCCAGGGTGGGTCAAGTTCATGGAGCAGTACTATCCTGACATGCTGCCGAACTTGTCCACCTGCAAGTCGCCGCAGCAGATGTTCGGGTCGGTCATAAAGCGCTTCTACTCCAAGGAGCTCGGAGTGCGCCCGGAGGATGTGTTCGTGGTCTCGATCATGCCTTGCACGGCCAAGAAGTTCGAGGCAACGAGGCCGGAGTTCGCGTCCGAGGGCGGCATTCGCGAGGTGGACGCGGTCCTATCCACGACCGAGCTCGGCATGCTCCTGAAGCAAGCCGGCACAGTCTTCGACGAGCTCGAGGAGGAAGGCTTCGACCAGCCGTTTGGCCTTACCACAGGCGGCGGCGTCATATTCGGTGTGACCGGCGGCGTGGCCGAGGCTGTGCTTCGAGCGGCAGCAGGTCGGCTGGGAGTGGACCCCGGAGGAATCGAATTCCAGGAAGTCCGAGGCTTCGACGGGACGCGCGAAGCGACCGTGCGGCTGGGAGACGCTGAGATCAGCGTGGCCGTCGTGCACGGTCTCGCGAACGCCCGGAGACTGGTGGAAGCGGTTCGGAGAAGAGAAGTGTGTTACAATCTAGTTGAGGTAATGGCTTGCCCAGGGGGTTGCGTCGGAGGCGGCGGACAGCCGTATCCGAATGACGTCCCTGCGAGAAAGGCCAGGGGAAAGGGTCTCTATCGGGCTGACAGGACGATGCAGCTACGCAGCCCCAGTGAGAACCTGGCGGTGGCGAAGCTCTACGAGAAGCACCTGGGAGGGCCGGGCAGCACGGCGGCGCACGAGGCGCTCCATACAGCGTACGGGCCACGCCGACGGATAACGGGGGACATGAGGATAAACGGCGCGGCGCCTGGGGCCCTCGATGTCTCGGTGTGCGTGGGCACCGGATGTTACCTGCGGGGATCCTACGACGTGATCGACACGTTCACGAGGCTTGCCGAGGACGACGAGTTCATGGGACGCGTCAACCTCAAGGCCACGTTCTGCTTGGAGCACTGCGACCGTGGAGTGTCGATCAAGGTGGGTGACGAGATCATCACCGGGGTGACTCCCGAGAACGCGCAGCGCGTCTTCCACGATCAGGTCGCGGCGCGGCTTACCAAAGAGCCTTGTCGGGCGTGCCGCAGCTAGCGCATTCTCCGGCCGGGCCGTTTGTTGGTCGGCTCGTGCGCCGACCCACCTCGGGATCACCGGCCTCGGGAGCCCCGGGATCCATGGTCCTTGTCGAACGACGGCGCATGGCGACTAAGAACAGGCTCTTTGAGCCCTGTTGCTCAATCAGCCAAGCCGCGCGTCTTGATGTGGTTTCCGGGGCCGTGTCGCCCGGTCCGGGTGGCCTGGGCCGGGTTGAGAGAGCTAGGAAATGCGAGGTGCCGTCCCTGTGTTGACCATCTTCGTGTGCGTTGGCAGCTCCTGTTTTCTGCGAGGCGCCCCCGACGTGATCAAGGCATTCGAGGCGGAGATAGAGAGGAGGGCGCCCGGCCAGGTGGAGCTCAAGGGGACGTTTTGTCAGGACCTCTGCACTTTGGGGGTCACGGTGAGGATCGGGAGCAAGGTCTTTTCCGGCGTGAGGCCCGACGATGTGCCGCGGCTGTTCGATACGGAGGTTGTACCGCTGATAGAGAGCGCCTGCGAACGATGATGCGCGAACGATGATGCGCAGGAGGACGTGTCAAGACAGCGGGGCCTTTGCGCGTCGACATGCGGGAACTAGCGGCCTGCAATCCGCTTTCGATCCGCTGCTACCCGCCGACACTCGCGCGAGCGGCGAGGGGGGCGCGGGAGCAGCCGCGCGTCGCCAGTATGGATCGCGGCCCGCGCAGAGCGTAGAGGGCGCTGGATGACAATGGAGGGCGATGGAAGAAGCGAGGCGAGAGGCTGGCACCACGTAGTTGGGAGCTAGTCGGGAGCTGGAGGAGTGGTACAGTGAGTGTGATCGAGACCATAGAGGCCAAGTGCAAGGACTGCTACAAGTGTCTCAGGTCGTGCCCGGTCAAGGCCATCAGGATGGAACGGGGGGACGCGCCTCACGAGCTCCACGCGCGGGTGGCCGCTGAGCGGTGCGTCTACGACGGCACGTGCGTCCTTGTGTGCCCGCAGAGGGCCAAGAGGGTCGCAAGCGACCTCCACAAGGTGCGCTCAGCCATCGCCGGCGGAGCGAAGGTGGCTGCGAGCCTCGCGCCCTCGTTTCCGTCCGCCTTTGCCCTTGACGGAGTGAATCCTCTAGCCGTTCCGGCGGCCCTTCGCCGCCTCGGCTTTCAAATCGTCCAGGAGACCGCGGTCGGTGCCGAGCTTGTGGGCGCCGAGCACGCGCGGGTCTTACGCGAGACCAGCGTCCCGCTCATCTCCAGCTCCTGCCCTGCGGTGGTGAACCTCATCGAACGGCATTATCCCGAGGTCATTACATACCTTGCCCCCATCGTGTCGCCCATGATCGCTCATGGCCGCTTTCTCAAGCGGCTCGTGCCAGGCGTGAAGGTGGCTTTCATTGGCCCGTGCATCGCCAAGCACGAAGAGCGGGCAGTTCCGGGACTGGACGACGCCGTCGATTTCGTGCTGACTTTCGACGAGCTCGCAGGCGTCTTCACGCAAGAAGGCATTGACCTCAGTCAAATCGAGCCTGAGGATTTCGACGGGCCGGCGCCTGACCTCGCGCGCCTCTTCCCCGTGAGTGGCGGCATGTTGAGGGCTTCCAGGCTCAGCACGGACATGCTTGACCGGGAGGTGCTGTCCGTATCGGGCATGAACAATTGCCGCGAAGTCCTGCGATGGTTCGTCGAAACCCTGCAGAGCGAGAAGCTGGGCTCCTGCGGTGCCTGCGACGCGACTTCGCAGCACTCACGCGGCGCGACCCCGGACCCGCACAACGCGGGGGCCGTGCTGCCGGACCCACCCAACACTGAGGCCCTGCCGCCGGACCCGCGCACAACGGATGTTGTGACACCGGACTTCCACAACGCGGGCGCTGGGGCTTCCCACGCGCGCAACGCGGACTCAGTGGCCCCGACCGCGAGGAGCGCTGACGCAGCGACCCCGAACTCACACGTGGCGCCAACAAGCCAGCTTCCGGAGACCTCGGATCCAGACCACGAAGCGCCCTTGGCCGGCGCACACGGATCAGCCCCGAGACTGCCACGCCTCGTGGAGATGCTAGCTTGCGAGGGCGGGTGCATCAACGGACCCATGAATCCGGCGCGCGATGACATCTACGCGCGCAGGGCAAGAGTTCTTGAATACATGGAGCGAGCAGGGCACGCAAGGTCGCAGCCGCCGACGCGGTGCAGCATCGGGGCTATCGGGGCTGGCGAAGATGCCGTTCCCGTCGCTTCAGAGCAGGACCGGGACGGCGACCGGCTCATGAGGCCGGACGAGCACGTCACCTTGGGGCCCACCGTATGGCTGCCGAGGAACCTGCTCCACAGATCGTACCGGAACCTGCGACCCGTGGCGCCCACCCCCGACGAGGACGCGATCAAGGCCGTCCTCGCCAAGACCGGGAAGTACGCGCCCGACGATGAGCTCAACTGCGGCGCGTGCGGCTACGATTCATGCCGTGACAAGGCTATCGCGGTGCTCCACGGGATGGCCGACCCCGAGATGTGCATCCCGTACATGCGCGAGCGCGCCGAGTCCATGGCGAACGTCTTCGTCGCCTCGGCGCCCTACGCGATCATCGTCGTTGACGAAGACGAGGTCATCCGCGATTTGAACGCCGCCGCGGAGCGCATGTTCGGGCGGTCAAGACATGAAATGCTGGGCGGGAAGCTAGGTGCGTTCATCGACCCATCGAGCTTCAGACAGGTCCTCGACGCGAAGACGTCGCTCCAGGTCGAGGTGGCTTATCCCGAGCTCGGCCTCGTCACGAGGCAGACCATATTCTACGAGCCGGAAGAGAGGCTCGCCATGGCCATCATTGCAGACATCACGGAGGAGAGGTCGCATGCCGCTCGCCTGCAGAATCTACGAGCGGAGACCCTGGAGAAGGCGCAGGGAGTGATAGACAAGCAGATGGAGGTCGCGCAGAAGATAGCGGGCCTCCTCGGGGAGACCACCGCCGAGACGAAGGTGCTGTTGACGCGGTTGATGAACGTGTTCAGGGAGGAAGGCAAGGGGAATGGTGGACCTCAGCGCAAACCTTAGAGTTGAGGTCGGAGTGAGCCAGCTGAACAAGCACGGCGAAGAGCTGTGCGGAGACAGCGTCGAGGTGAACAAGGGTTCCGGCTTCACCATCGTGGCCCTCTCCGACGGACTCGGGAGCGGGGTCAAGGCCAATATCCTGTCGTCTCTGACTGTCCGGATGATCGTCAACATGCTCAAGGGCGGCCTTGCCCTCGAGGATGTCATCGACGCCCTCGCGCGCACGCTTCCCGTGTGCGAGAAGCGGCATCTTGCGTATTCCACGTTCAGCGTCCTCCAGATCTTTCACGACGGCTCGGCTCACATTGCCGAGTACGACTCCCCGCCGGCGTTCGTGGGCCGGGGTCGGGAGCTCAGGTGTGTGCCGAGGTCGGAGTGCGTCATCGGGGGGCGCGTCATTAAGGAGGCCTTCTTCTCCGTCGAGGACGGGGACTGGATAGTGATGGTGAGCGACGGGGTTCTGCACGCTGGCATCGGAGGAGTGTGGAACACCGGTTGGGGATGGGACAGGGTCGCGGAATACGTGAGATCGGCGTCTGGCTGGGCTGAAACGTCCCACGAGTTCGCGGAGGAGATCGCGAGGGTCACGAACAAGCTGTACGGATTCAAACCAGGTGACGACGCGACAATCGTGGCGATTCGCACGAGGCGCGCTCGCAGCCTCACAGTGCTGGTAGGCCCGCCGGTGGACCGCGCGGACGACCAGGTGGTGGTGGGGAAGCTCATGGAGGAGCCTGGCAAGAAGGTCGTGTGCGGCGGAACCACCGGCAACATGGTCGCGCGCGTTCTGGGCAAACCCATCGAGGTCGATCTCAGGTCCCAAGACAGACGCGTCCCTCCCACCGCCGACATTGAGGGAATAGACCTCGTCACCGAGGGAATGCTCACGCTGTCGTACACGCTGGAGATGCTCAGGACAGGCGCGAAGCTGCGCGACGTGGCGTGGAAGAGGGACGGCGCGAGCCGCCTGGCGGCTGCGCTCCTCGAGGCGGATAGCGTCCGCGTCATCGTGGGGCGGGCCATCAACCCCGCGCACCAAAGCCCCGACGTGCCAGTCACCCTAGCGCTGAAGCAGAAGATAGTCGACGAGCTCTCTCAAGTCCTGAAGAGAATGGGCAAGCAGGTGTCTGTAGAGTACTACTAGCCTCGCAGGTCGCCCAAGGCTTCTCCTGACCTGTCTTTCACCAATCTTGACATCTCTTGACATCGCGACGGAAGCATGGTAGCTTACGAGGTACGATGGATGACTGACCGGTCAGTCATCCTGGAAAGTCATTCCGGTCAATCATCACTGTCAATCATCACGGTCAGTCGTCCTGGTCGGTCATCCAGGTCAGTCGTCCACAGGGATGCGACGGGGTGTTCATGAAGAGCAACTCTGACAGAGGGAATGAGTCTGTGGAGCCCCAAGAAAGCCGCGCAAGCGGCGGGAGGCGGGAAGGGAACGCGATGTCGATGGACATTGATGCAGGCTCGCTTGGCGGCGAAACCAGAGAGGCTGGAAAGCGCGACTTGATCCTTGACGCGGCCCAGCAAGTGTTCTCGAAGAAGGGCTTTCACCAGGCCACTGTCGAGGAGATAGCGGACGCGGCAGGCGTGGGCAAGGGCACGGTCTATCTCTATTTCCCCAGCAAGAAAGAGGTCCTCGTAGCTCTCATCGAGGAGCGACTCAGAGACCTTACGCGGGAGCTCGAGAGGCGCGCAAGGAGTGTCGCGGTGGGCGCGCGGAGCTGCACCGAGAAGCTGCGCAGGGCGATTTCCTATCAAATGGAGGTCCTTCGCAAGTCGCAGGATTTCCTCGCCGTGACGTTCGGCGACATAGGCGAGCTCGGGCGGGAGCTCGACAAGCGCACCAAGGATGCGCGCAGGGCTTTCCTCGCCGTCATGGAGTCCATCATCAGCGAGGGAACGAACAGGGGTGAGTTCCGGGACATAGACCCCCGCTTGGCATCATATGCCGTAGAGGGGATGATCATACACAGCGCTCTGGGCATGACCATAGGAGAGGGCGCTCAGATTTCGGAAGAGCATGTCTCGCAGCTCATCGACTTGTGCCTTCATGGCATCGTCCGCAATGGCATGGCCTGCGGCGAAAGCTGCGCCGACGCGTAAACCAGCGGTGTGGAGGCGGCGCGGAGCTGACGGGGGTCACTGAGTTGAGCTGACCGTACGAGGTTCAGGGGGTACGTGGCGATGGAACGACTTGCCAGATACACTGTGAAACATCCTGGAACAGTCGCGACCGTTCTCTGCGGGCTGACGCTCGTCTTCGCGTGCTTTCTGCCGCGAGTGCAGCTTAGGACGGATACCGCTGCGTTCGCTCCTGAGGACGACCCTGTGATCAAGGAGCTTGCGGAGACCGTCGAGGACTTCGGTTCACAGGACATCATCATGGTTGTAGTCAAGGGAGACGTCTTCGCTCCCGAGACCCTGGCCAAGGTGCGACGACTTGCCGACGGCATCGCAAACCTATCGGGCGTGGACAGGGTCACGACCCCCCTCGACGTCCAGTTGGTGCGGGGAGACGAGTTCGGCCTGCAGATCCTGCCCGCAGCCGAGCGCGTGCCCGAGACACTGGAGGAGGCAGAGGCCTTCCGGCAGGCGCTCAAGTCCACGCGCCAAGGCTCCGCCATGGTCGCCTCGAACGACGAGGCCATGGCCATTTTCATTACCCTCGAGCCAGGTATCGTGGCTTCGACCAGGGCTCATCACCTTGCCGGGGAGATAGAGGGCCTTGTGCGCCAGGAAGAGAGCCCTGGCCAGGAGACATACATAGTCGGGGAGGCGTACATGGGCTACTGGGCCTCCCGGAACATGCGTCGTGACCTCAGGTTCTTGTTGCCGCTCGCCGTCGCGGTTGTAATAGGCGCCCTGTACGCGAGTTTCGGGAGCCTGTCCGACGTAGGCGCGCTCCTCGGGGGCATTGTGATGAGCGTCGTGTGGACCGTGGGACTCATGGCCGGCCTGGGCTACGAAATCACCATCGTGTCCATGATGCTGCCCACGATCTTGGTCTCCATGGGGAGCGCCGCGGGCATCCATGTCTTGAACCGCTTTTACGAGGAGACGCGAGCCGGCGGGAACGCGGAGGACTCCATCGTAAGAATAGTCGTTCAGCTGACGAGCCCCATATCAATGACGACGCTTACCACCGCGGTGGGATTCGCGTCCTTCCTCACGTCTTTCGTTCCTCCCGTGAGAGAGTTCGGCGCTCTCGCTGCAGTCGGGATCATCCTCAACATGCTTATCTCGCTTACGTGGGTGCCGGCGGTTCTGGCGGCGCGAGCAAGGCGCCTGGCCACCTCGGCGGCGTCCACATTGGACGCCAGGTCGCCTGGAGACGGCCGTCGCCGGCGCTTCCTCCTTCAGGAGCTGCTCGGTGCCACCGGGAGGCTGGTGGTGTCGCGTCCGCGCGAGATCGTAATTGGTGCGGTCGCGGTGACCCTTGCTTTCGCGGCCGGAATTCCCGGGCTTGCGGTGGAAACGAATTTCCTTCGCTATTTCAGAGAGGACAGTCCCGCCGTCACAGGCACGAAGGCCGTGGAAGATCACTTCGGCGGGACCCTCGGCTTGTCAGTGCTCGTCGACACGGGGGAGCCCGACGGCATCAAAGACCCTTCGGTGTTGAACCGCATGATCGAGTTGGAGAACAGGCTCAAGGGACTTGGTGAAGTAAGCGACCCGACTTCCGTGGCCAGCCTCATCCGCGAGGTGAATCAGGCCCTGAACAACAACGATCCTTCGCAGTACAAGATCCCGGACAGCCGGGAGGCGGTGGCGCAGGAGCTCTTGCTCTTCACCATGCAGGGTGGGTCGGGCCTCGACACGATGGTGAGCTACGACTTCCAGAAAGCCCTCGTGACCACGAGAGTCGTCAATCTCCCCACTTCAGAACTGCATCGCGTGATTGAGGCGGTGGAGCATATCGCGGGCGAAGTGTTCGGCGGCACCCATGTCAAGACAACCGTGGTGGGTCTGCCCAAGGTGATGCTGCGGCTCATGGACAGGTTCATGGACAGCCAGATTAAGAGCCTCGTCGTGTCGATGGCGGGCGTCTGGGCCGTGATCACTCTCGTCATGGGCTCCGCTTCCATGGGTCTATTGTGCCTCGTGGCCCTCTTCATCAGCGTTATCGTGAACTTCGGGCTGATGTCGTTCAGCGGAATCCCCCTTGACGTGGTGACGATAATGATATCCGGCGTGGCCATTGGGATCGGCGTCGACTATTCGATCCATGTTCTCAGTAGGTACCGTCTGGAATTGAGGCAGGGTAAGGGCAGAGAGGACGCTCTCGCCAGCGTCGTGGGATCGACCGGGCGGGGCGTGTTCTTCAACGCGGCGACGTTGATCCTTGGGTTTGGTCTCCTAACGTTCTCGAGCTTCAGGGCGATCTCCGTGTTCGGCCTTCTCGTGGCGGCGACAATGTTCACGAGCGCGCTTGGCGCCCTGCTCGTTCTGCCCGCGGTCTTGAGGCTCCTGCCCGCGGACCGTGTGCGTGACGCGGGATTCGGCGGAGTGCGGCGGGGGCGGGCGACACCTGTGTCTGCGCCCGCGGCCGCGCCTACGACAGCGCCCGCACCTACGCCCACTGCTGCGCCTGCGCCCGGACCCGGGGCGGCGCCCGCGCCCGCGCCCAGGTTGGGGTGAGCGAAGCGCGCCGGGGTGTCACGGGAGGGCGGTGGCCGGTGAGGATGTCAGTGCCGGAGGTGTTGAAGCATGATGCGGTGTGATACACGACAATGGGCAAGGTGGACCAAGACGACGCTGGGGCGCCCGGTGGTCGCGGGTGTGGCGGCGCTCTGTGCGGCGACACTTTGCGCGGCGGCTTTGCTTGGGCCGCTCCGTGACTTCAACTCGGGACGGGTTGAGGCGTCGGAACTGACCGCCGAGCAGATCCTCGACAGGATCGAGGGCACGACCATGTTGACGGGCAACGGATCCGCCACGATAGAGCTCATCACGGAGAACAAGCGTGGGCAGCAACGGAGCAACAAGCTCAAGGTGTACCGGGCTAAGGCCTCTGACGGCACGGAGAAGCAGCTCCTTGAGTACCTGTCTCCGGCGGATGTCGCGGGGACCAAGCTCCTCAGCATAAGCGGGGGCAAGGAGGAAAGCCAGATCTGGTTGTTCATGCCGGCCCTGGGCAGAGAGAGGAGAATAGCGGGCACTGAGACGCGGTCGAAGTTCATGGGGACTGACTTCACGTACGAGGAGATATCCGGAGGCTCGACGTACAAGAGCGACTACAAGGCCGAGAAGCTCAAGGATGAGACCCTGGACGGGCGCAGCTGTTACGTGCTGCGCCTGACACCGCAGGATGGCGGCAACTACGCTTTCGTCAAGATGTGGGTGTGGCGAGACGAATTCATTCCCCTGAAAATCGAGTTCTATGACAAGGACGGTAAAGTGCGCAAGGTGCTCTCGAACTCGGACTTGAAACGAAACAGCAAGGGCAAGTGGGATCCCTCCACCATCACCATGAGCGACGTCGTGGCGGGCACGAAGACGATAGTCAAGATCCTCGAAGCATCGGAGGACGCGGTTCCCGATGATTACTTCACCATCCGCTATCTGAGGCGGCGCTGAAGAGGGCCGTGCCAAGTGAAGAAGCGCCAAGCGCAGGAGACGAAAGACCACCCTGCCGAGGAGGCGGATGACTAAAGGCCTCTGTATCGAGGAGGTTGAAAGACCGTGACGCGACGAGGATTGGCCGGATTGACGGGGCTAGTCGGTTGGGCCAGGCATGACAGGTGGGCACAGCGAGCGCATGAAAGGCGGGCTAAGCGAGCGGCGGGCACCGGTTACTTGGTGTTGTGCGCGGCGTTGGCGCTATGTTGCGCGTGGGCGGGTGCCATGCTCGCCGTGGGTACCGTGCTTGCAGCGGAGACCGCGTTTGGCGCGGAAACCGCGTTCGGCGAGGAGACCGGGATCGACGAGGGGAGCGGGTTCGGGATCTCTGAGATTGTGGCGTCAGGGGACGTGGAGCACGCTCTGGCGATCTCGCTGCGTGGGGAGGGCGTGACTGCCGCTGTGGCAAGTTACAGTCTGTCGCTGTCGGGAGAGTTCGGCGAAACGGGCGACGACGCGCTAGGCAGCTTCTACGTGTCGGTCGAGGGGGAGTACGATCTCCGCTCTGAAGAGGGAAAGCTCATGGAACTCGACGAGGCGTACGTCGATGTCTACTTGAGCGGTGCGGACTTGCGCCTCGGACAGCAGGTCGTCAGCTGGGGCACCGCGTACGCGCTCAATCCCACGAGCTACGTCAATCCGTTGCCAAGCGCGGCCTCTTCATCGAGTGGCTCCGGCATCCCAGTTGTCGGAGGATCGGGAGGGCTGGACCTTGGCGGGCTTCCGGTGCCTGCAGTGACCGCCACGGTGTACCCATCCTGGGGGGACTTGGGGCTGGTGGCAGTAGTGAACCCAAGACTGCAAGGAGTGCCTCTACCCGTGGACGCACAGACGTCGCTCCTACAAGGAGTCGCGCATCAGATCGGCGAGCCTCTGGCGCCGTTCGGGGGAAGGGCAGAGTTGTCTTCCGACCACTTCACGGTCGAGCCGCCGGAATCGCTGCGTGACCGGCTGGAGTACGCGGCGCGTGTGGGAACCAGGGTTGGCGGCTGGGACCTATACCTCAGCGCGTTCAGAGGATGGGATGACCACCCGGTCCTCTGGGTGAGCGCAACGCCGATGTCACCCCTGGAAGTGCGTGTCGATCCTCATGCGGCTTACCGGAAGGTGACGGAGGCCGGGGCAGCCGTAAGCTGCACGTGGGGACCGTACACGTTCTGGGGGGAGGGCAGCTACGCGTGGCCGGACCAGGTGCCCGAACTCGATGATCCAAACAACATCGCCTTTTCCTCAAACGAGCCGCACTGGCAGGCGGTGGTGGGAGGAGACAGGACCTTCGGCGACTCGAGCGAGGTGTACCTGATGATGGAGTACATATACAACTCCAGCGGCTCTATCATGATGCCCTACGAGCTCGGGCCTGGCGGTGAGGTTGAAGCAGGAAACTACGCTGTCGGAGTCGTGCGGTGGCAGCCCGAAGCGGACCACCGGTTTGAGGTGTCCGGCATCTACTGCGTAAACGACCGGAGCTACGTCGCGGTTCCGCGCTACACTTACCAGGCGGACGAACACACCAGTCTGTGGCTGGGGCTCGCGCTCTCCGGGGGCGGTCGCGACACCGAGTTCGGGGCGTTGAGCGATGCCCCCTCCGCACTCATCGGGATGAAGTTAGCTTTCTAGTGCGCCGGTTAGTTTTGGAGCCTGGCGTCGGAGCCTGGCGTTGTCGCAAGCCTTCCTCGACCCGCTTGGGGTCAAGGAGGGCTTGCCGCCTCTCGGGCGGGTCGCGCTTCATCCGTTGGAGCCGTCCCGAGCGATCCCCCAGAGGTGGCCGGCGCGAGGCGGCGTAGCGGGCGGCAGGTCGGCCGGCGATGTCGAGATCTTGGGCCGCGAGCATGGCAACAAGCGGGTGGCGGGCGGTCTGGTCCGCGGACCCGCGGCAGGACGGTGGGACGGCGGGACCGCGGGGCGGGCGTTGGTTCTCAGGCGGTGCGCGATCTGATACAATGAACCCGGAGACCGAATCGGGAGCTATGACGAAGCCGGCTCGATTCGATCCTGAAGGGAGCGGATGATGATGGTGGCGCGACGCATGGGGGGCATCATTAGAAGCGTTGTCGCGGCGACCTGCGCCGCAGCGCTGGCAGCGATCGGTATTGCCGGGACGGCGCTCGCAAGTTCACCGGCTGAGAGGATAAGCGAGGCTGTTCAGGTCCTCAAGGAGATGTCATCACAGGAAGACTACGAGGCGATGGCCTACATACTCAAGAGGGCGCAAGGGGTCGCCATCTTTCCTTCGGTGCTCAAGGCAGGCCTCATGCTCGGAGCGAGGCACGGGGAAGGTCTCGTGCTCCGCCGCGATCCCGGCACGGGAAAGTGGTACGGCCCGAGCTTCGTCACGATCACGGGGCTGTCGTGGGGGCCTCAGATAGGCGTGCAGTCAACGGCGCTCGTGCTGGTCATCACTAACGAGCGAGGTCTCAAAGGCTTCGAGGAAGGCAAGATCACCCTAGGCGGTGAAATGTCCATCGCCGCGGGCCCTGTGGGCCGCCACGCCGAGGCTGGCACCGACATTGAATTGAAAGCTGCCATATACAGCTACTCCATGAGCAAGGGCGTGTTCGCGGGGGCGTCGCTGGAGGGAGCGAGGATAGCAGAGGACGAATCCGCGAACGAGCTGTATTGGGGCGCGAAGCTGGCTCCGGACTCCATACTCGCGCGGGTGGCCTCCGATCAAAGGGTCAGAGCTCTCGTTGAGGAGCTAGACCGGCTCATCTCGAGCGCCGCAAAGGCGAAAAGCACGGCATAGGGACGCGCGGGGCTGAGACGTGCGGCCTGGGGACGAACGGGGTGATGAAACCCAGGCTGGGTGGAACGGCGCCAGAGCAGCTTGGGACCGACTCGGGAGAGTGCGACACGGCGGCGGTCGCAGCATGGAAGGACGCGAAATGGATGCGGCTCTTCGGAAAGCGGGAAAGCGCCCCTGGAGGGCTGCCTACTGGGTACCGCGTCCGGTTTCGTCACGTTGGATGAAGACCCTGCGCACGAGCTGATATGTAAGCGCCAGGAGCAGCAGGAGGCCGGCGTAACCCACGGCCGGGTAAAGCGTCCTAACGATGCGACTGAAGCCTAGACGCCCCGCGAGCAGGGCCACAAGGCTCGCTGCGATGACGAGCCACCGAGAGGCTCTGGTGCCCGGCTTTGCGATGCGCGCGACGAACCCGTAGAGGTTGCCCACTGCCGTCGTGTATATCTCGAGGAGCAGCACCAAGCTGTAGCCGACCTGGACCAGCACGGGGAAACGTCCCGCGATGTACACCATGGGGACCTGGACCGCCGCGGACTTCGGGAGCGTCGCGAGGAGGGCGAGGTGGATCGCGAGCGCCCCGAGGCCGAGGCCGATGCCTCCGAGGATCGCGCCGAGCTTCAGCGGGTGCGGACCTTCCGCTATTGCCCCGAGGGGAGCGAGCACTCCCACGGCGAGCACGATGTTGTAAGACACGTACACCACAGCGGACAGCGGCCACGACGGCACAGCCGCCCTGGTAGAGTCCAGGGATCGAACGGCGGCAAGGTCGAGGGGCGTGCGCAGGAGCGTGGCGACGCTGATTCCCACGACGGCGACAAGGAGAGCCGGCACTACGACGCTTATCGCCGTGACCACCCCGTGAATCCCGGCGAGCACGGTCAGGAACGCCGCCACGACGAGGAGCACGTTTCCGACCGCTGCCGACAACCCGAACTGCTCGTGAAGGACTGCTCCCGCCCCCGCAGTCATGGCCACGAGCGCACCGAAGAGGAAGAACGTGATGACGCCGTCGATAGCGGTCCCGACCACGCGCCCGCCTGCCTCACGCACGACGGGCAGGTGCGATCTTGCGCCGAGACTCCTTCCTAGCTCCAATATGACGTATCCGTACAGCGAGAACAACGCCACTGCCAGACCTATGGCGGGAATCCCTCTCAAGCCGAAATGGCCGAAGAACTGAAGCACTTCCTGTCCCGACGCGAAGCCCGCGCCCACAACCGTGCCTATGTAGGTAGCCGCGACTGCGAGCGCGGAAACATGCCTGCCATCCATGGTGCCCGCGGCCGCCCGCGGCCGCGCCTCCCGATCGCGTAGTCCTCGTCCCATGTTGGTCTTGGGCTTGCCGAAGTTCCTTGCCGAGGCTCCGCCTCACCTAGTTTGACCAGGCATGGCCTCCATTAATGCGGGAACGCGAGTTTCCCGCACGATACGCGACGCGATCCGGCCGCTTGTCGGGCGTGTCCGAGCGCCCAGTCGGCCCGGCCGGCGCGGCCGGCGCGACCAGCGCGGCGAACGACGTCCGATCCTAAAGCGACCGGTTTCCGAGACCCCGGCCACCTCCTCGTCTGCCTCCGCTCCGAGACCCTTGTGCCCGCTTTGGCTGAGTCCGCTCCACTTGGCCGACTTGCTGGGCTTAGGGCTCACTTGACTCGGCTGACTTGGATCGCGCCGTGCCGGTGTCTCCGTCCTGCTTGCGCCGCGATAGACTCCGCGGCGTCTGGCAGCCGCTTACTGAAGGAAGTGGAGGCCTCACGTTGAATCACGATCGTGATAATGGAAGCGGCCTCCTCGCGCCGTTGAGGCAGGGTCCACCGCGCGTCAGCCCCGGAGCGTCGGCAGCGGCAGCAGCGGAGCAGCCCTTTGCGAAGCAGCAAGGCAGCGCCGTTGCAAAGCAGCAGACCAGCGGAGCGGCGAAAGCAGCGGAGCAGCAGGGAATTGAAGAAGCGTGAGCAGCCAAAGCACCGGGAGGCAAGGCAGCAGCGGAGGAAGGCCCTATAGCGGCGCGGATCAGTCAGGAAAGGAGTGAGAGCGTCCGGTCGGCCGAGGAGGCGGCCCGCACGCCAAGGAGATGACGTGGCCGGCAGCCGGCGGCGACAGTTGACTGCTGGCAGTTGATGGCTGGGAGTTGACAGCTGACGACTGACGGCTGACTTGCGGTTTGGGGTCGGCTGTTGGGCTGCCCACGGTTGCAGCTTGCAGCTGACTCGGGCGGGCGAGGCGTGCCGTGCGAGGCGGCACGGGGAAGCGACCGGCGCGTTGTGGACATGAACAAAGGCGTTGTGTTTGTCACGCGGACTGCTGTGCTCTTGGCGCTCACACTCGCTATCCAGATGGTGGGAATGCCCCAGTATGCCACGGGGCCCCTCGTCAACGCGATGCTGTGCGTTGCCGCCACGTTCGTTGGGATCTGGAGCGGCGTGGCCATCGGTGTGGTGACGCCGGCGATAGCGTTCTGGCGAGGGATCCTACCGGCGCCCCTAGGCCCGATGATTCCTTTCATCGCTCTTGGGAACGCGGTGCTGGTGGTGGCGTACGGTCTGCTCGAGCGGCGGGGGAGGGTGGCTGCGATCGCGGGCATAGTGATCGCAGCGGTGCTCAAGTTCCTGATCCTCTCGGGCGCCGTGCGATTTGTGGTCGAGGTAAAGCCGGCCATCGCGCAAATGATGCAGGTGCCGCAGCTGTTTACGGCGCTTGCGGGAGGAGCGATCGCGCTCATCGTGGGTGAGGCGCTTCTTCGTACCGGCACCGTGAAGCGCCTCTCAGAGATAGGAAGGCGCGGCTCCAGATGACCGAACGGAAGAGGAACTTCTTCTTGACCGGCCCGAAGCACGTGGGGAAATCCACGATTCTCTTCGCCGCGGTCGGGGCGTTCTCCGGGCGCATCGGAGGTTTTCGAGTGGAGAGGGTTTACGATGGGAAGCGTCTGCGCGCTTTCCGGCTCGTGGACCTCTTGTCGCATGAGTCCGCGGTGATTGCCCAAGCTCGTCGCGGCGGGTGGGACGTCCACGAAGGCGGCTTCGAGCTCGTCGGGGTGCAGGCGATAAGACAGGCTTTAGCTGCCGCCGACCTCATCGTGATGGACGAGTTGGGACGGTTCGAGCTTCGAGCGCCGACGTTCCTCCGGACGGTGGTAGATGCGCTCGACTCTCCGATCCCAGTGGTCGGGGTCCTCAAAGCCGATTCCAATCCATTCATCGATGCTATTCGTGGGCGCGAGGACACGTTGGTGGTCGAGGTCACACCTGGCAGAGAAGAGGACACCGCGAGTCGGCTCCGAGCGTTCCTGTCCAACGTGGTGGCGTGCCGATGAAACTCAGCGGTCTTGCCAGCCACATGCAATCCAGGGTGCCGGCGCCATACCCTTTTCGTTGGCTTGAGGTGAGACGAGGCACCGGCACCCGGCGAGCGGACCAGGAACCTCACTGAACTCAAACGTGCTGTTGCATCGTGCTAGCGAAGTTCTGTACCCTCGCCACGTCCTGCGGCTGGGCCACGGCGGGCTGGTACCAACCCTTCCTGTTCATGAGGTCCCAGATCTCTTTTTGGTGTCTGAGATCCGTATCGAGGCTGTTCATGATCTGGCGACGCAGATCGGGGCTGGCCGCCTCGATCGCCCCCTTTGCGAGGCTACTAATGGAGAGCTTGTGTTCATCCAGGACTACTTGCATTAGATCCCGGTCGGTGAACCCGGTGTCACCTCTACGAACGTTGACGTTCGGCATGTTCAAGTCTATTCCCCCCTTCGGTGTTGGCGTGCGGTCGAATCCCGTCTCGACTCGCGTCTGAGGCTGCGCGTCTGTCTTTGTCTCCGGTCAGACTCCTGATGAACTCTACTGCAGAGTCGGGCGGGCCCCGACGAACGCCGAGTACGCGCTCATTTCGGCCCGGTGGTCCTTCGCGAGCCTCTCGCACAGCGACTTGATCTCCGGATCCGCGCTCACCTGTGAGGCGTAATCCAGCAGCTTGGTCATGGACGCGGTGGACCTGAGGTGCTCCTCGATGAACATCAGCTCCTGCGTGGTCAACCTCTCCTGAGCCACCCTATCAGCCTCCCTTCGCTTTGTGTTGGTGGTGCCGCACGAGTCGTTTCCAGGCGACCGCGCTTAGTTTTCTCCGCACGCCCGGTCGTTTATTCGAAGTCTGTAGGATTAGGCCATGACAGGACTAGGCCATGAGGCCTACTTATCGGGTCCTAAGTTCAGCGCGTCGACTCAGAGTGCAGAGACGGCCAGGGTCGCGCGACACGCGACTCGTGCCGCAGACGGGGCGGCGTTACCCGCGAGAGGCGCGGTCCGTCCGCAGGGTACGCGTGCCTGTCCTTGCGGTCTCCCTATCTACGTCTATTGCGCAGTCAGGGCAATGGTCGGCGCAAGTGCGGCACGCGATGCAGCCTGTCCCGTCTACCTGCACCGTCGGCGTGCCGTAGGCCCCGAGGTCCGTCGACCAGTGAAGGACATCCTCGGGGCACGTCTCTATGCATAGGCCGCAGCCCTTGCAGAGCTCCGGGAACAGGATCCACCTTCCGCGCGGGACCCTGTACGCCTTTGCGGTGAACAACTCTGCCGTGGACGCGCTGCTCATGTCGGGTCCGCTCACTTGCGTCCACTTGCTCTCTTCGGGCGGACGGCCCGCTTCTGAGCCAGCCTCGGAGCGCCCACCGTCCTCCGTCTCTACGGCCGCGCCCACCTGTGGGTCGCGCGCGTAGGCCGCTTCAGGGCGGCCGGCCGCCTCACGGGCGCGCTGGCGACGGATGATCTCGGCCCCGCGTTCGAGCGCCCGGTGGTTCAGGTCACGCAGCCTCGGGTCGTCCCTGAACTTATGGCCTAGCTTGAGGTCGAGCGCTTCCTTCACCTTGTTCATTGTGACCATCTTGATGGTCTCGACCACCGCGCCCATCACTACGACGTTGAACACCCTCGGGATGAACTCGCGCCTCGCGACGTCGGCGGCTGGCACAGCCGCGACAAATGGCGCCACGCAGCCAGCCCCGTCGTTCCCGTCGTCGTGATCAGTTGCGGGCGCGTTAGGCTTCGTCCCCGTCATGTGGGCGAACGCTTCAGGCGCCACGGTGTCCCATGATTGGATGCCGATCGCTTCGTCGTCTATGACAGGCGGCTGGACGCTGGAGCTGTCATATATGAGCAAGGTCCTTGGTCCCACAAGGGGTGTCGTCCTTTCTATCGCTCGCGCGCTCAGCGCGACGAGGACGTCGGCGTCCCGAAACTTCGGGGAACCTATTGGGTGGTGCGCAAGCTGCACATATGCGAGCGACACTCCTCCGCGCTGCTCCACGCCGAAATTCGGGATGTAAAGGGCATGGAGCCCTGAGAGGAACCCCGCCAGGGCGAGCACCTCCCCGACAAGCTGGACGCCTTGCCCACCCTCGCCAGCTAGGGCTACCTTCATGCGCTGCATCACGTGTCTCTCTCACTTCCATCCAGGTCTCGTCCCGCTCTTACTCCCGCTCAAGGAGCTTCCGGTCCTTGCCTGACACACTCCCCGACGCCAGACTCGCCGATTCTGGGCTCGCCGGTGTTGAACTCGCCGATCCTGAACGTCTTCCCCATGTCGCGCTCGAGAAAGCGCCACGTCTCCTTGGGACCGGTGCGCCAGTTCGTGGGGCACGTGGAGAGGGCTTCCACGAAGGACAGCCCTCGTCCGGCGATCTGGTGCTCGAGGGCACGCCTTATGAAGAGCTTCAGCTGGCGGAAGTTGGCTACAGTGCCACGAGCGGCGTACAAGCCTTCGGCGCGGATGTGCTTCACAAGCTCCGGGCCTGATACGGGGAACCCTGTCTCGAGCACGTCGCGCCCGTCGGGTGTGGTTGCCGTCTTCTGACCCGAGAGGGTGGTGGGAGCGAGTTGCCCGCCTGTCATCGCATATACGGTGTTGTTGCAGACTATCACGGTGATCCTGTCACTGCGGATCGCCGCGCTCACAAGGTGCTGGGCCCCAATCGCGTACGCCCCGCCGTCCCCCATGTACGCAATGCATACGAGGTCCGGCCGAGCGCGCTTCACCCCCACGATGACGGGAATGGTGCGACCGTGGTGAGTCTGGACGGTGTCTAGGTTGAAGAGGTTCCAGCTCAGGAGCGAGCACCCGATGTCGCAGCCGTACACGGTTTTCGCGGCTATGCCGAGGTCATCGATGACCTCGCCTAGGGAGCGCAGGATGATGCCGTGCCCGCAACCAGGGCAGAAGGGATGGGGCTTGGTTTCCGGCCGCCACGACCGGGGCATGCGTCCCGGTCGCATGCGGAGGGTTTCGGGCTGAGCGCTGTCGCGCATGGCCTCGCGACGGTGGATGAGGTGGCGGCGGGTTGGACCTGTCCGGCGCGCGGGCGCGTGCCAGCGCGATGTGGTATGGCTGTCGGTGTTCATTGCGTCCATCACGTCCTCACGAGCCTCTGACCCTCGCTCCATCAATGTGACTCCGGGGCGGTCTCGGCGCTTGATGGCGTGCTGCGTTACGCAAACGGCTCAGCCACGCGCTGCTGAAGCGGAGGCGGCTCAATCGCGATCACGGTTCCTCCGGGCTCAGCAAGGTCAGGGACTCACGCGGCTGCGGGGCGTCCTGCTTGACAGGCCCGCGAGGTGGCCCCCGAGCCTCATCGCACTTCGCCTCAAGCGTAACGGTGTTGACCCTGCAGAAAACCGTCCCCCACGAAGTCCACGATCTCCTCGCTAGTGATTCCCACGCCGGGCTTGAGGTAGGCGTGTACGTCCACATCCACCTTTGCGTAAAGCTCCTCCCGGACCAAGCCGGCGAGCTGGCCGTATGCCGACTCCACCACGAGAAGCCGGCCCGCGCCACGTGCAGCCTCGGCGAGAGCTGTTGCCGGGAACGGCCTGAGAGTGATTGGCCTGAAGTAACCAGCCCGGATACCCCGTGCGCGCAGCATCCCGGCGGCCTCGCGTGCCGCTCGCGCGACTATGCCGTGTGCCACCAGGATGATCTGCGCGCGTTCGCATTCGTCCATCTCGAACTCCACTAGGCACCGAGCTACCTCTTCGTAGTCGCGGATGTTGGGAGCAAGCGCCTCGTACAGTTCCTCCTCGATGCTGTATGTGTTGCGCAGGTGGGCGGGCGGTCTGTCCACGCCCGGGGTCCCCGGCCTCCCAACGAAAGGTTCAGCGGTCGCGAGCGGAGAGCCTCTGTCCTCGGGGTTGTAGAAGGTCACCGCCTCGAGCATCTTCCCCTGGTAGCCGTCACCAAGCACAAACGTGGGAAAGCGCGTCCTCCAAGCAGTTGCGAACGCCTTGATGGTATAGTCGTAAAGGTCCTGGTGGGAGGCGGTGGAGTACACGATGCGGTGCCCTTCGCCGTTGCCGCCGAAGCACGTGAGCCGGAGTTCTTGCTGGCTGTAGATGACCGTCGCCGTGGATGGGCCTCCCCGTTGTTGTACAACCCATACCACCGGGATGCGCATCATCTCGGCCATGGAGATCGGCTCCTGCATGAGGACGTTGCCCGGCCCCGCTGTCGCTGAGAAGGCCCTTTTCCCGGCGAGGACGGCCCCGATTGTCGCGAAGCCCGCCGAGAGCTCGTCCTCAGTCTGTAGGAAACCAAGGCCGTGTTCCTTGGCTAGGACCGCCCAGACGTGCATGATCTCATTCTGGGGGGTGATCGGGTAGCCGCACATCATGTCGGCGCCGGCAGCGAGAGCTGCCCACGCCACGACCTCGTTCCCCGTCATGAACTTGCGCTGTTCGCCTTCGACCACTTTCATTGCGTGCGTCGAGCCGTCGCGAGACGTGATATGTGAGGAGCCTGCGCTCGGCCTCGGCCCCGGCCCGGGCTAAGGCCGTCTCAAGACGAGTGTGCTCGAAAGGGTGACGGCCTATACAGGAGGATCACGGCCTTGACAGACCCATACACGATCTTTGGGACAGTGGCTGGTGAGTTCGTGCCGCGCGTTGAGCGTGATGCGCCGCGCGGTGCGCACTGAAGGGCGGTCAGTGCATCGGAACCGTCATCAACGACTCGTACGAGATAGCAACAAAGTCAGCAGAATGATATAATAGTGTCGCACAACAACAATGTCGACAAACACGAGTGCCGGAGTGGCGGAATTGGCAGACGCAAGGGACTTAAAATCCCTCGGACCCTTGGTCCATGCGGGTTCGAGCCCCGCCTCCGGCACCAGCTATATCTAGGTTTCGAGGCTCCGGAGCATATGCTCGGAGCCTATTTCACACGTCGCGTTCCGCCATTTGTGTGCCCAACCCGATGAGGCACAATCTCATCGAATTGTGAGTTCCGGCCTGTTGTGCCGCTTGGGAGGTCCCACCGCACCTAACGCTGCCCAAACGCTGGATAACGAGGCGCTTGCCAGAGAGCCAGAACTATCATCGGCGCCCTCGCCACGTAGCCCGGTGTTACCGGGCTATGCGACAGCACTGATAACAAGGTCAGTAACACGGGAACGGCTGGCCGTGATCGCAACACAGGCACACGGGCGTGCAGACGTCGCGGCCGCGGCGCAGTGGACGGTGCGGGCGATGTGGGCGATTCAGCTGACCCGGTAGCCGCGGTACTCTGGGCAGCGGCAATCTGAGGGGCCGCGCTCTGGACGGCGCGGCCGCGATCTGGGCCGGCACCCTTTGTCCCCAGGCAGTGCCGGCCGGCACAACCTGAGGTAGGACGGACGGGAGCGCCGACGCGTCCCGTCCGGTCGTCCGGCTAGGCCCTGACGCCGGCCTTCTTCTGAATGAAGCTCTGAAAACTCTTATAGAAGTCTGCCAGCTTCTGAGCGTTCTCCTTCGCTACTTCCATGAGCCGCCTTAGGTCTTGTTGACTTAGCGGGGTCCTCTGCACCTGACCTTGGCCCTGACCCTGGACCGGGCCTGGGCCCTGATTCTGTCCGCTGCCCAGGCGCACGCCACCCATACGAGGACCGAGGCCGTACTTGGCGGGATCGAACTCGAAGTTGTCCACGTAAGCGACTTGATTCGCCGAAAGCACCTTCTCTATCTTGTCGATGGCTTGGCGAAGTTTCTCCTCGCGTGCCTCGCGTTGCTTGATCATCTCCTGAACCCTGGGGTCGTCCCTTGACGTGACGAATTGGCCTTGGCCTACCTGGATCTGGCTTTGGCCCTGAGTCTCGCCTGGCCGGCCAGATGGGTTTGCGAACTGGAATTGCGCCGGGTCCACCTCGAGCCGAACGAGGCCCTCATCCACGAGAGCCTTGAATATGGGCCATATGCTCGTGGCTTGGTTTCGCGTGAGAGCAAGCTTCTTGTCGCGTTCCATGTCCATGAGCCCCGCGAGAAGCCACACGAGATCTCTTTCAGCTGACTGCCTTTGCACCATTTGGCCGCCCGGTGGGAGCTGAACAACTCCGGCTCCGGCTTGGGCAAGCATCAGGCTTATGGCCGCGCTGTTCCCAGCCATGCCGCCTGCTCCGCCGGAGGTCGCACTCTCCGCCGCACCCGCCGCGACACCCGCCGTCTCAACCGAAGTCGCGTCAACTGCCTCGGCCGAGATCGCGTCTGCCGCCTCGGCCGCCGCACCTGCCGGCGCGCCAACTGCGACCACCGCCACCGCCGCAGCCAATGCTGCGGCCCGAAGTGACGCTAGCACTTGCGGCGGTCGCCGCAGCGACATCCAAGCGGCGGTGCCTCGTCGGGCCCTACAGGCGTCCATTTTGTCGGCCCGTCTGTGGCGAGGCCTCCTTCTCATGAAGAAGCTCACGCGTAGACTGATCATCCTTAGGTCCCCCTCCGACCCTTCGAACGTTTCTGTTGCACGCTGATTTCCACACTGACGTGAAGAGCTCACCTCTGAGACTGTCGCATCAGACCATCGCATGAGACTATCGAGTGAGATTACCGCGTGAGATTATCGGGGCGCACTACTCGTACCTCAAGGCCTCCACGGGGTTCAGTCTCGCCGCCCTGCTCGCCGGGTATATCCCGAAGAAGAGGCCGACAGCGAGCGAGAAGCAGAACGGGAGGAACACTGCGCCCGCCGAGACCGCCGTGGGCCAATCAGCCACACGTGCCGCGATCTTCGAGCCCACGATTCCGAGGAGAATCCCGATCACGCCTCCCACCAGGCTCAGTACGACGGACTCCACGAGGAATTGCAGGAGGATGTCGGCGGTCCTCGCGCCCAAAGCTTTCCGAAGACCGATCTCTCTCGTTCGCTCGGTGACGGAGACGAGCATGATGTTCATGACCCCGATCCCGCCGACGAGGAGAGATACACTCGCGATCCCGGCGAGGAGCACCGTAAACACGCGCGTGACGTCCTGGGCGGCGCTCAAGACATCGGCCTGGTTCCTCACGTAGAAGGCGTCCGTGCTGCCCAGGTGCGCGGCAAGAACCGACACTATCTCGTCGTTGGCGGAGTGCATGGACTTTGCGTCATTGGCCTGCGCGTAGATGGTGCGCACGTACTCCGTCCCGAACATGCGCTTCTGCCCGGTCGTTATCGGGACGTAGATCGTGTCGTCTATATTGGTCATGCCGGCCTGACCTTTGGACTCCATGACCCCAACGACCGTGAGGCGCACCTGGCCGACCTTGAGCTCCTGCCCGATGGGATCCGCGCCCGAGAAGAGCTCATCCACGACGCCTTGGCCTACCACTGCGACCTTGGCGGCGGACTCAACGTCCTGGTCGGTGAAGAACGACCCCGAGGCGACGTTGAAGGACCTCACCGTCAGGTACTCGGGGGTTGTTGCCACGACCTGTGTTTGGATGCTGCTCGACCCGTACCGCACGGTGGTGCCTCGTGCGATCTCCGGGGCGACAGCGCGGACGGACGGGCATCCTTCGCGTATCGCTCTGACATGGTCCATCGTGAGGACGTCCATGCTGCCGAACGCCCCCCTTGCCTGGGCGCCCGGTTCGCGGGTCCGGCCGGGCATTACGATCAGAAGGTTGGACCCGAGCCGCTCGATCTGCGACGATACTCGAAGGTTCGCTCCTTCGCCGATTGCCACCATTATCACGACCGCGGCGACCCCGATGATGACGCCGAGCATCGTGAGGCCCGACCTCAGCTTGTTGCTGGTAATGCCCAAGAGCGCCGTGCGAATTCCCTCCAGGAGGTTCACCCAACCTTCACCTCCCCAGCGAGCCCGTCAGCCAGACTGGAGCCGGAGACCAAGGCATCGAGCGATGGGTCTCGGTCCGCGATGGTCCTCGACGTCACCGTCTCGTCAGCGACTATCAAGCCATCGCGAAACCGGACAATTCTCTTGGCGTAGTGGGCAATGTCGGAGTCGTGCGTCACGAGGACCACAGTGATGCCCCTATCGTTCAAGGCCTGGAAGATGGCCATGATTTCGGTGCCCGACTTCGTGTCCAGGTTTCCAGTGGGCTCATCCGCCAGGATTATCTGGGGGTGCGTGACCAGGCTCCTCGCTATCGCCACCCGCTGCTGCTGGCCACCCGATAGCTCCGAAGGCTTATGGTGCAGGCGGTCGCCGAGACCCACGGCATCGAGGGCTTCCACCGCGAGAAGCCTTCGAACGCGCCTCGGCACGCCCCGATAGATGAGCGGCAGCTCGACGTTGGCAACGGCGCTCAGCCTCGGTAGCAGGTTGAACGTCTGAAAGACGAACCCTATGCGGTGGTTTCTCACCCGGGCGAGCTCCGTATCGTTCATGTCGCTCACGCACACCCCGTCGAGGGAGTACGTGCCCTCGGTGGGCTGATCCAGGCAACCGAGGATGTTCATGAACGTGGTCTTTCCTGAGCCGGACGGACCCATGATGGCCACGAACTCTCCCGCCTCGATGCTCAGGGACACGCCCCGAAGGGCGGCCACTTCTATGGTGCCGACCCTGTACACTTTACTCAGCTGATCAACTTGGATCAAACCAGACTCACCCCGCATGTTGCCCGAGTGGGAGCCCTAGCTCTGCCTGACTTGCGAGGGCTTGCGCCTCGCTCGGACGCAGGCCTCTGGACTCATTCACGTGACAGAGTCATCGACCGTGCGGACCGCGGTGCCGCCTCTTGTCTTGTGGTGCTGCTGCTCACGCCGCCGCGCCGCTACTCACTCCGCCGCTGTTCACCCCACGCATCTGTCACGGTCGCCGCTCGATGATCATCATGCCTCCGCCTCCCGGCACCGAAGGCATCATGAAGTTGTTCCTGCGCGTTTGGGTGTTTCCGGTGGTGGAGGAGGTGGAGGTGCTACCCGCTCTGCGGATCGCCACCATTTCTCCAGGTTCGAGCCCGGACACCACCTCAGTCACGGTCCCGTCTGATATGCCGAGCTCGACCCGCTTGAAGAAAGGTTCTCCGCTTTCGTTCAGGGTACGCGCCATCGTGCGACCGCGCCGCTCTTCCAACGCTGCGTTCGGGATCGTGAGCACGTTCGTGCGCCGATCCAGCACCACATCAACGTCGGCCGTCATGCCCGGCAGGAGGGTCCGGGTGTCGTCGGTGACTCTAACACCTACTTCGAAGTACACCACGCTGCTGATGACCTTTCCTTGTGTGGCAACGCTTTCAACGACTCCGCTGAAGACCTTGCCTGGGACCGACTCCACCTTCACGTCGGCCGGCTGGCCGACCTTGATCTTGTGAACGTCCGTCTCATCCACGTTCGCCACGACCTCGAGCTGTGTTAGGTCCGCCACCACGACAAGCGCGGTCGACTGTCCCGCAAGCTGTCCCACTTGGGCCGCAACAGAGGTGACCGTTCCGTCAATCGGTGACACGACCCGCGTGAGGCTGAGGTTGCGTTCCGCGGCACTCACAGCGTTCCTTGCCTGAGCCACCTGGGCCCGCGCGGTGAGGAGCTGCTGCTGGACGTTGGTGGTGTCGGCGTTTGCCTCAGCCAAGGCCATGTTCAGCTTGGCCTGGGCTACCGCCGCTTCGGCAGCCGCAAGATCGTCCGGATCTGGGCCCGCGAGCAGAGACTCCAGGTTGCGCTGCGCGGACTTGAGGGACTCGACGGCGGCAAGGTACTTGCTTTCGGAGGTTTCCAACTGCTGGCGGCTTACCGCGCCTTGATCGAAGAGAGCCTTGTTGCGATCGTAATCCTTCTTGGCACTCTCCGCCGTAAGCTGCGCCTGTGTGACCTGGGATCTGGCCTGCTCGATGTCATGGGGGGTGGCACCCTCTTTGAGCTCGGCCAGCTTTGCCTCAGCGTTCAGGAGGTTCGCCCTAGCCTGTTCGACCTGGAGCTGGCTTTGCGTGGGAGCGAGCCTGGCCTGTGTCTCCGCCTCCGCGAGCTTCGCCTCGGCGACGGCCAGATTGTCTCTGGCTTCCTGGAGACGCTCGCGAGCGTCTGTGTCATCGAGCACCACGAGCACCTGGCCCTTCTTCACGGCGTCCCCCTGCTTGACGAGGACTTCCGAGACGGTGCCGCTCACCTTGGGTACCACATCGTAGCTCGAGCCTGGCTTCACGGTGCCCGAGGCTGTGACCCTGAGAGTGATCGAGCCTGTCTGCACGGGAACGAGCTGATAGAGCTCTTGCGAGCTTGCGGCCCCGCGGTTATTGAGGAAGAGTCCTCGGTACGCCGCGTACCCGGCTACCCCTATGGCACACACCGCAACGACCCCGGCGACCCAGAGGCGCCGCTTGCTCTTGCGCCGCCCGTTGGCGGGTCTGCGCGCAGTCGTCGCGTTGCCACCGGCGGTCACGTTGTTTCCGGTCATAGTCTCCACCCCTCACGTCCCAGCAGTCCGACCGCCTTGCCAAGGCGAGCCCACGCGAGGTAGCAGTCGAACAGAGCTTGGACCTGTCCGGACTTGGCGTTGTCCAGAGACTGCGTGGCTTCGATCACCTCGGCCATCACCGCCACACCCGCCTCGAAGCGCGCCTTGGTGATTCGGAGAGTCTCCTCGGCTTCACTCACCGTGCTCTTGGCCAGCTCGTGCCTTAGAAAAGCCTGCTTGAGCGAGACGACCGCGGCGTATACGTCCTCCTCTATCGCCTGTCTCTGGCGTTCGAGCGCGGACCGCTGCATCTCTAGGCTCGTTTGTGCTTGCGCGAGCCTCTCCCGGCTCACCCCTCCGTCCCAGAGAGGCCAGGACACCTCAATGCCCACTCTGGTCACGGATGTCGGCTCTGATGCCGCTGCACCTCCAGAGCCGTAGCCCCCGAGCTCGTCGCGAGACCCCGTGCTCTCTTCGCTGCCGAGCGTCAGCGTCCAACCCGCCTGGCCTGATGTGAGACCGAGCGTTCCCGTGGCGGACACGGAGACGTCGCCCTCTCTCGAATAGGTCGTCGAGACGCCTACTGAAGGCCACAATGCTCTTCGCGCCGTATCCACGGAGGCGCGTGCTCGTTCCACTAGGAGACTCGCCTGCTTTATCTCCGTCCGGTTCTCGAGGGCTAGTCCGACGAGCTCTTCAAGATCTCGGTTCTGGTCTATTTCGCGGTCCTGGATATCGTCGACGAGCGCGAACGTCGTGTCCGCCGGAAGACCCAACAGCAGAGCCAGGGAACGCATGGACGCCATCACGTCGTCCGCGGCCTTGGCCTGATTGAACCTTGCCTGGTTGAGCTGGCTTTCGGCCTTCATGAGGTCGAGAGCGGTCGCCACACCCAGCGTCAGCTTGGTGCGCCCTTCGTGAACGAGACGGGTTGCCGCCTCGACGGCGCCGTCGCTCAAGGCCTTGATCTGCTGGGCTCTGAGCACGTTGAGGTACGCTGAAATCACGCTGTACGTCACGTTCTGTTTCGTCCTCTCCGCGTCGAGCTCTGCCTGGCGCACGTCCACGGCCGCGAGCTCCGCGGGTGAAAGGCCCACGCTGAACGGCGGGGGAAGCAGTCCTGGCAACGTTTGGCTCACCGTCAGGCGCACCGAGGAGTCAGTGGCGGACGTCGAACCCCCCGAGCTGCCCGTGCCTCCCGAGCCGCCCGAGCCTCCCGAACTCCCTCCGGGACCCGAGTCGGAGGTATGGTAAGTGGTGGCGTAGTGCGACCCCTGGAGCACGATCTTGGGCTGCCGGGACCCGCCGCTCTCCCGGAACTTGGATCGGGCGACCTCCAGCGCTTGGGAGCTAGTTACCACATCTGGATTCTGCTTGGCAGCGAGGTCGAGCGCCTCCGCCAACGTGAGCCGAACCGGCGGCGACGGCGTTGCGTCAGTCGCTTCGAGTCCTCGCGGGCACACGGTGGCGATGGCGAGCACGCTCACGCTCGCCGCGACCGCCACTGCCCAAAGCTTCGCGCGCCGGGGATGAATACGTTCGGTCGTCCTAGCGTTGGTCGTCACGACGCGGTACCTCCATTTTCGATGCTCGTGTCGCCGATGGCCCGCTTGAACTGCGATCGCGCCACGTTGTAGTCGTACACTGCTTGCAGCGCGTCGATCCTGCTTTGAGTGTACTGATTCTGCGCAGTGAGTACATCCAGGTTAGTGGCCATGTCCGCTTCGAAGAGGAGCTGCGTCACGCGCAAGTTTTCCTCGGCTTCAGCGACTTTCTTGGCTGTCAGCTGAACCTTCGCTTCGGCCTGTTTGAGTGCCACATATGCCTGGCGGACCGTCATCGATATCTTGTTCTTTTGCTCCTCGAGCCTCACCCTGGCGTCTTCCGCCGCCAGCTTTGCCCGCTCGTACGTGAGCCTTGGCGTGAAGTCGTTGTCTGAAAGAGTGACATTCATGTCAGCCGCTTCCACACTCGACTGAGCCTGCGCGATCTCGACTCGGTGCTCGAGGGCGAAGGCGATGCTCGCCTCGAGGCCGAGGTCTCCCGTCTCCTCGTGAGAGAACTCGTCGCGCAAGCGAAGAACAGTCTCCGGAGCGAATCCGATCGCTTGGTTCAGCGCGACCATCGCAAGGTCCCTGTTGAGCGTGGCGCTCGCTACGCTGTTCTGCGCGGACGCGACTTGGTTCTCAGCCCTGATCAGGTCCAGCTTCGTGGCCATGCCCACTCTCTCTTTTGCCTTGGCGATCTCGAGCTGCTTTTCCGCCAGGTCGAGCGCCTGCTCTGAGATGGACACGAGGTGTTCCGCCTTGAGAAGGGAATAGTACTGCTGATCCGCACTGAGGACCGCGTCCTGCTTGGCGATGTCCAGGTTCTTCTTCGCGACTTCCAGGCTCACGCGGGCCTGATATACTGACGTAGGCGATGGTCTGGTGAGGCTAGTGGCCTCCGCTTGGGCGAGTGCAAGCTCGGCGTCTTTCACCGAGCTTGTAGCCAAGAGCACGCTCGCGCTGCATTTCAGAGCCAGCTGGCGGCATTCCTCGAGGCTGACCTCTCTTACATTCGCTACGGGTTCGTCCACACTTTCGCTTTCACCCGCGCTCCCGCCCGCCAATGCCGGGGATGAGAGCGCCGTTGCGACAAGCAGCATGACCACAACCGCCCAACGAGATCTCTTGATACCTGTGATACCCGCGCAACACCTCGGCAGCGACATCCTGAGTGACATCGTGAACCGTTCCTCCCTCCAAAACCCTAGCTTTCAGACCCCACAACTCCGGCTGCCCTCCCGAACACCTCTTCCGCTCGCCATACTCAACGTCCGGCCCCAGAGAGGCGCTCAAAAGAGGGGGTGCCCGGAGGCAGCCCCCGAACAGCGTGAACTGCTACCAACAGGATAGACGTATGAGGCTGATGGTCTCTTCAGAGCACCATCGGGGCGGAGAACCCCCGACCAGGTGGAGAGCCCCCGACTAGGTGGAGAACCCCCGACTAGGCGGACAGCCGCGCCTGGACGGAAGGCCGCGACTAGAGGGAGAGCTCCCGAGCCCCGGCCTCTGACACCTCCTATCGCGCCGGGTTTCCTCATGAGGCCGCGCTCACGGAACTGGGTCTTCTCCCTGACTTTCGTTCATCACTATTGCTAACGCGCAGCACGTGAAGAAAGTGTGACAGAAAAACGAACGTTTTGTGAACACACGGCGGTCTCGAGCGCGGGTGAGGGCGACGCACGTGGCTGCCACTTCCGCTTCTGCCATTTCTGGCCCCATTCCTTCTCGGCCATCTGGGCCTCAGTAACAGCTTCCGTCCCTCACGCTTCTGGGGCAGCTCTTGGTTCCTTGGAGCCTTCGGGTTCTCTCTGCCTGTCTGGCCTCCTCAGTTCCCCCTCGGCTCCCTTACGTCCTCAAGTCCTTCAGCAGATCCTTCGGTATCGTTGGCCACTTCAGCCACTTCAACCGCCCCAGCTCCCTCGGCCGCGAGAGTTCCCTCGCGCACCATGTCCGCGTTCTCCAACGCCGCCACCTTGTCCGCTTCCGCCGAGCCAATCTGGTTGATTCCCTCGGTCACTTCCGGCGCTGCCGCCTCCTCGCTTTCTGCGACCCCTTCGACGCACTCAGACTCGTCTCGCGGCACAGCGGGGAGCGTGAAGCTGAATCTCGAACCTTTCCCGGGCTCGCTTTCCACGTCAACCCGTCCTCCATGCGCCGTGACTATCTGTCTCACGATAGCGAGGCCGAGGCCTGTTCCACCGAGCGCCCGCGCGCGCGACTTCTCGACCCTGTGAAAGCGCTCCCATACATACGGAAGGTCCTCAACGGGAATCCCGGGGCCGTGATCCCGCACGCTCACAGTGACCTCGTTCCCGGAAGACCGCGCCTGAATCGCGATGGCGCTTCCTGGCGGAGAGAACCTCACGGCGTTGCTGAGCAGGTTGATCAGCACCTGCTCCACACGGTCTTCGTTCGCTAGGATGAGCGGGAGGTGCACGGGGATGTCAACCTCCACTTGGACCTGGTGTTCGCGCAACTGCGGGGTTAGCTTGAATAGAACCCGGGAAACGAGCTGGGATGCGTTTATGGGATTGAGATCCCAACTGACCCTGCCCGACTCCATCAGCGCAAGGTCGAGGAGGTCGTGTATGAGACGGTTCAGACGCAGCGTCTCCCTGTGCATCACCTGAATGTACTGTCTCTTGACGGTCTCGTCGGAGATCACGTCATCCATCATGGCCTCCAAGAAACCTTGGATGGACGTGAGCGGCGTGCGAAGCTCGTGGGAGACGTTTGCGACGAAATCCCGGCGGAGCTGCTCGAGCTGACGGACCTCGGTAATGTCCTGGAAGACCCCCACGGCACCGCAAACTCCGCTTTGCGTCTCCTTGAGAGGGGCTACGTGCACCAACCCAAACGTCTTCCCGTCAGCGAGCTTGAACTCCGCCGATTCCTCCTCTCCACGCTGGAGGACTCCGGAGAAAAGCTCGGCGAGGGCGGGACACGCTGCGAGGCCTGTAAGAGAACTACCCAGCAAGCCGGTGTCTTCACACTTCAGGATTCGGGCGGCCGCGGGATTGGCCAGGATAACCTTGCCGAGCTCGTTCGTGGCGACGACGCCCTCCGACATGTTGGAGAGGATGTTCTCGATCCTCAGCTTCTCCCTGCGAAGGGTGCCCACGGTCTGATCGAGCACGTCGGATAGGTGATTGAAACTCTGCGCTAGCTGCCCAAGCTCATCGCGTGACGTAGAGGCTATCTTCTGTGTGAAATCGCCCCTGGCCATTTCCAGCGTGATTCTGCTCATTGCCTTGAGGGGCCGGGATATGGAACGGGAGAGGAAGTAGGCGAGGAACCCAGAGACGAGTATCGCGATGCCGGCGGCGTGGGCGATCAGGCGTTGGACCGAGCTGACCATGGCTGCGATGTCAGCGACAGGCGTGAAAAGCACTAAGAGTCCTACTACTTGGCTCTTCGGCCTTATGGGGACCGCCACCGAGAGCATGGTCTGGTTGAACCTGGGGCTGAAGTTCCGCTTGGCGACGACCTCTCCTTTCAGGAGGCGTCGATTGTCCTCCTCGTCCAGCCGCAGTTGAGGCGGGCCGGGTAGGCGCGCGCCGCCCGCAAGGATGAAGCCGTCCTTATCCACGATAGCCATGCGAACATCCTGCGCATAGCCCAGCGTTCCCAGGGTGCGGTCGAGAGAAGCGAGATGCTCCCCCTTTTCGAGATAGGATTCGATGAGTTCGCCGATGGCCTTGCCCCTTTGCACCAGCTGACGTTCTCTTACAGAGTAATAGTAGCTCGCGAAGAGCTGGGACATGACGACGCCCACAGCCAGCAACGTCAGCAGCGCAACGACCAGGTATGACACTAAGAGCTTGGCGAAGAGGCTTCTCAACATCTACTCGCTCGCCTCTAGCTTGTAGCCGCGTCCCCATACGGTCTTGATGTAGGAGACTGCGCCGTTGGTGTTGAGTTTCTCACGCAACCGCTTGATATGAGTATCCACCGTGCGCGGGTCGCCAAGGTAATCGTAGCCCCACACTTCTTCGAGCAGCTGTTCGCGGCTGTACACGCGGCCTGGGTGGCACACCAGGAACCATAGGAGCTCGAACTCCTTAGGGGTGACGGCGATCTCCTTGTCCCTCAACGTCACCCGGTTTGCGTCTCGGTCGACGGTGAGATCCCGATAGCTCGCCACCCGCCCACCGTTTCCGGGACTTCCGGCCGCCCTCCGCAGCACCGCCTTCACGCGCGCGACCATTTCTCGTGGACTGAACGGCTTCGGTACGTAGTCGTCCGCGCCGAGCTCGAGTCCGAGTACCCGGTCAAACTCATCGGTACGGGCACTGAGCATGATGATTGGCACGTTCGAGGCCTTCTTCACCTCTCTGCAGACCGTCCAGCCGTCGACCTTGGGCAACATTATGTCGAGTATGATGAGGTCCGGGCTCGTGGCCTTGACCTTGTCGAGCGCCTCCTCTCCGTTGCTCGCCATTTCCACGCGGAAGCCCTCGTTTTCGAGGTACATGCGCACGAGCTCCCTCACGGATTCCTCGTCTTCCACGACCAGGATGGTGCCTGCCTTGCTCAACGCCGCTCCCGCCTCCTCCCCTCCAGACGCCGGGGCGTTCCACCCCTGGCCTTTGCGCGCGCCTCCGCGCGTCTCCCCGCGCCTACGCCGCGCCCTCACGCTGGCGCCCGTGGGCTGGCGCTCGTGCGCTGACGCCTGTGCGCCGTGCCCGTGCGCTGGCGCCTATGCGACGGCGGCCCCGCCTCGACCTGCGAGAGGTCTCTCTTCGTCACGTCGCGTTGGAGGACCCCGCTCTCAAGAACGATTATACCCGTCTCTCTTGACGGATTCCATGACAAGAACCAAGAGCGAGGCCGCAGGGAGGGACGTTGACCGGATCGTGTCCGGATAGTGTCTTGATCGATCGTGAAGCAAGGAGTTCCGCCCATGGACGGCGAATGATCCATACGGAGCGGTAGGCGTGAGAGCGACAGGGAGGGGCAAGCGGAATGACCGGAGAGATGAGGGCCGTCATCAAACCAACTGCGGGGCCCGGGGCGGCAACGACTAAGGTGCCGATCCCGGGCGTAGGTCCAAGGGATGTGCTGATCAGGGTCAAGGCCACCGCGATATGCGGAACGGACATCCACATCTACAACTGGGATCCATGGTCGCAGTCCAGGATCCATCCCCCGAGGGTATTCGGCCACGAGTTCTGCGGAGAAGTGGTCGAGGTTGGGCCGCAAGTAAGGTCGGCCGCCCCGGGGGATTTCGTTTCCGCCGAGACCCACATCACGTGCGGCACGTGCTTTCACTGTCGCACCGGCAAAGGCCACATCTGCCAGAACGTGGAGATAGTAGGTGTCGATAGGGACGGGTGCTTCGCGGAATACGTAGTCGTCCCCGAAGAAAACGTTTGGAGAGTAGCGCCCGACGTTCCGCTCGAGATCGCGGCCATACACGACCCACTCGGGAACGCCGTGCACACGGTCTTCTCGGCGGACGTGGCCGCGGCGACGGTCGCCATCATCGGTATGGGTCCCATAGGTCTGTGCGCCATTCCCATAGCGCGCATGGCGGGCGCGACGCGCGTCTTCGTGACTGACGTAAACGACTACCGCCTTGATCTCTCAAGGAAGCTCGGCGCTGACTTGGTCATCAATTCGAGACGCGAGGACCCCGTGAGACTTATGAGCGACGCCACGGACGGCATGGGAGTCGATGTCGTGCTCGAAATGTCAGGACATCCTGACGGCATCAGGCAGGGCCTCGCGGCGCTGCGAAAAGGCGGACAGATGAGCCTCTTGGGGTTGCCGTCACGACCGGTCGAGCTGGACCTCGCCAATGGCGTCATATTCAAAGGCGCCACTCTGAAAGGCATCTCGGGCAGGGAAATGTTCGCGACTTGGTACAAGGTTGCAGCTTTGTTGCGAGCGGGCCTAGACGTGTCGCCGGTGATCACCCATAGGTTCCCGCTGGACGAGTTCGAGGACGCCATGGAACTCGCGCGGTCAGGGAGCTGCGGGAAGATAGTTCTATTCCCGTAGGCCGGGCGACGTCCGGGGCGCCGCCCGGATCGGACCGGCTCGGGATCCCTCTGACCGGCTTCCGATCCCTTCGGCGGGCGCGGAGCGGCTCTGACAGGGCAGGATCAGCACGAGTCCGTGCTGATCGAAGCACGGTCCGAACAGCCGTGACAGCATAATCATGATGGAGGGAGGGAATACCGCAGACCCCGAGGAGCGATGGTCCCGAGGAGCGATGAAAGACACCGGATGAGGTGCCGAGAAAGGGTGTCGCGAAAAGGCGCCGTGAGAAGGCACCGTGTGAAGGCGCCGTGAAGTGGTGCCGTGGGAGGAAGCCCTGAGGCGGTGCCGAGCGCGGCAGCTGGGAGCGACGCTGGCGCGACGCCCGTGTGAGGAGTGCGAGCAGCGCCTGGGACGCGAGCAGCGCTCGATCTGGGAGCGGTGGCCGCGGTGCGGGCGGCGCTCGACGCGCTACCAGCCAGCGACCGGAGTGCGGGCGACCGAGGCGGCGCGACCGAGGCAGAGTCACCGACGTGAGCGGTGGCCGGAGTGTGAGAAGCCCGCGCAGCGCGCAATGCGGCCGGGACGCCTGCGGAACCGGACAGTCGGATGCGAGCGCCACCTCAGTTGTGGGCGGCGTCTTCGGTGCGATCCTCGATGCGAGCAGGACCTGGTGCGAGTGTGGCGCAAGCAGGCGACGAGTTCAGCGGGGTCGTGCGGAAACGAAGTGTCATGAAGGACGCATTGGCATTTGTGCAGGAGGAACTCAACGAGCTGAAGAGGCAGGGGCTTTTCAGGCTTCCAAGGGTGCTCGAAGGGGAGCAGCGGGCAAAGGCCGTCTTCGACGGGCGGACCGTCGTGAACCTCTCGTCGAACAACTACCTCGGCCTTGCCACCCATCCCAAGCTGCGCGAAGCCGCGAAGAGGGCCGTCGACGAGCTCGGAGTGGGCTCGGGCGCGGTCCGCACCATCGCAGGCACGATGGAGCTTCACTTGGAGCTCGAGAGGAGACTGGCGGAGTTCAAGAAGACCGAGGCCGTGCTAGTGTTCCAGTCGGGGTTCACGGCAAACGCCGGCACCGTGTCGTGTATCCTCGGGCGGGAGGACGTGATCATCAGCGACCAGCTCAACCACGCCAGCATCATCGACGGTGCGCGCCTGAGCAGGGCGGAGATCAAAGTGTTTCCACACCGGGACGTGAACGCCATGCGAAAGCTGCTCGAGGAGTCAAAGGGCGCGAGGCGGGTGCTCGTCATCACGGACGGAGTGTTCAGCATGGACGGCGACATTGCGCCGCTGCCCGAGATCATACGAGTGGCAAAAGAGTACGGTGCCATCACCATGGTCGACGACGCTCACGCTAGCGGCGTGCTGGGCACGAACGGGCGCGGCACAGTGGACCATTTCGGCCTGCACGGGCAGGTGGACATCCAGGTGGGGACTCTCTCAAAGGCCATCGGATGCCTGGGCGGGTACGTGGCGGGGAGCCGGGCGCTCATCGAGTACCTGCTCCAGCGAGGGCGGCCCATCCTCTTCAGCACGTCCCACCCGCCGGCGGTGACCGCGGTAGCCCTGGGGGCCCTGGACATACTGCTCAACGAACCGGAGCTCATCGAGCGACTGTGGGACAACGCGAGGTTCTTCAAGAAGGGCTTGCAGGACTTGGGCTTCAACACCGGCATCAGCGAGACTCCCATAACCCCGGTCATCGTGGGGGATGGACCGCTCGCGATGAAGCTGTCCGACCGGCTTTTCGAGGAAGGAGTGTTCGCCCAGGGCATAGCGTACCCCACCGTCCCGGTGGGCGCGGCGCGCGTGAGAACCATCGTGACGGCAGAGCATACGAAGGAGGACCTGAGCTTCGCGCTCGACGTGTTCGCCGAGGTCGGGAGGGAGCTCGGGATAGTCTGAGGGCGGTCGCGGCTGCATTTACCACTTGACGACGCGGGCTCGTGTGCTATAATAACCAGTGTAGTGGGGCGCTGCACACGAGGCGCGGTGCCGCAAACAGGTTTACGTCGCGGGGTAGAGCAGTTGGTAGCTCGTCGGGCTCATAACCCGGAGGTCGCTGGTTCAAGTCCAGCCCCCGCCACCATTTTTCGTCGCGTGGGACGTGCGGAGGCGAGAGCGTCCGACGCCCCACGCACACTCCATAGGCTCGAGGCGGCGTAGCTCAGTTGGTCAGAGCACGCGGTTCATACCCGCGGTGTCACTGGTTCGAATCCAGTCGCCGCTACCATTGTGTAATCGAGACACGACCGGGGCTTCCCGGCCGTGTAGAAATGAATAGACCAGGTTTGGGTGCGCCACTAGCTCAGTTGGTAGAGCAGCTGACTCTTAATCAGCGGGTCGAGGGTTCGAGTCCCCCGTGGCGCACCAGCTATTTCCGCATACGGTATCCAGGTTGTGGTAAGTGGGGCCCGCGCCTGGTGAAAATCGGGTGAAAACGAAACGAGGCTTGCCCAAAAGCCCAGCTACGATGGCTGGGCTTTTGCTGTTGTGTTGGGCATTCGCTTACTTCCCGGGAAGAGGCGGTTCATGGCCTGGGCCGCCTCTTCCTCGCGACGAGGTCGTCCTCGCGAACACTCTTCTGGACTCTGAAGTTGTCGATTCCCGGTGAGTTTGATCGCGCTTCCTGCGATCGTCGCCACTCTGGAGATCGCCGGTGAGAGCTTGCTGATGATAAGTGAGCCGGGAGACGGCGCACCCCATGTGCGCTCGTCCTTCTGTCGAAGGGGCTAGAGTGAACTTGTCGCGATTGTACTCAAGCCCACCTGCGTGTCTAGGAGTTTCCAGGCAGTGTCGAACTCGGACGCCCCTAGATTCGGGAACGGGGACAACCCGTGAGACGGGAAAACGGCAACAAGACAAAGCGCCCCACCGCGGGGGACGGGGGGCGCCGCTGCTAAGGGGGCGGGAGTCCCGCTGACTCTAGAACCGTAAGCCAATGCCCAGTTTCCAGCCTGAGAGCGAAACGTCCGAGGTATGGTCAAGCGTCCATTGATCATCCGACATGACGCCGTTTCCGTTCAACCTGCCGAGCGCCGCGCTGACCCCGCCGGGGCCACCTGTATAGATGGGGTAATGCCACCGGGGAGCCATCGGGAGGCCCTTCCACAATGCGTAAAACAAGCCACCCTCAACGAAGATGCTGTCCGTGACGTCATACTTGAGACTGAGGTCGACCTGCGTCGCGATGGCATTGACCGCCTTCGTGGTCTCGGCCAGGTTCATCTCTCCGCTCAGTAGCACGTGGTCTTCGTCTTGATAGGTGACTTCTCCGTTCTCCGACTCCGTGTAGGTGTCGCTCATGGCATCCACGTCCGTTCCGCGGCCCCTGAAGGTGGCTGTGCCTGCGAGGTAGGAGCCGATGGCGGAAAGCGAAATGCCGAAACGGTTGGTAATCTCCCAATTGCCGGTGAACCCAACCGCGGGTCCGATGCCTTGGTAGGACACACTGCTCGACGTGTCGATGGACACATCGTTATGGTAGGTATCGTTGTACTCATGTGAAGTGTCTTCGTATAGGTAGGTATAGGTGTAGCTTTCATGGAACACCACGCCGAGGTGCTGGTCCAGGTCCTCCTGCCAGGTGGTCCTGTGGAGGCCGCCAAGCACATTCACCTGTATCGAGTCCCCTTTTACAATCGGGTGCTCAGCCGTCACGTACATCGAGCCGAGACCCAGCTTTTGGGAGGCGCTCCATTTGGAAGCTCCCGCCTCCGGATCATAGGCCGACGTGTATTCGTATTCGTAACCCTCACCGGTGTAATCATATATTGCATGCGCCTCATACCAGCCGGGAAATCCACGGTAGTAGTATACGTCCAACCCCATATCCCAGAAATCCACAATGCCGCATGACCACTCCCAGGAATCGGATTCCTCGTCATAGTGCTCATAATAGCCGGGCACGCTCCCAGACGCGCTTGCCTGCCCCTGAACGCCAAGCCAGGACACGGCAAACCGGGTATTGCCGACCGTGTACCCGAGGCTGAGGCGCCAGGGCGTGCCGCCTATCGTCGGGTGCAGCGCGATGGGGGTAGTTGTCCAGCCGTACTCCTCCAGCCACAGCCAATCGCCGTTCCTGTCTACCTCCGGTAGCGCATCCTCCTCAGAGTGCTCTTGGTAGTAGAATACTTCCGCGCCAAGGTCTTCATCTGCGCCGCTCAACGACATCCCGAGAAAGACATCGAGCTTGGCGTCGAACCCTGAGCCCAGAGCCGCACCGGACACCGTCAGAATCGCGACCATGACCAGCACTAACGTCAAGACGGTTTTGCGAAACACTCTTTCGAGTCCCTCCTTCTTGGTGATCGTTCCCCCCGAGAGAACACCTTCCCGCGGCCCCCCCTTAGCGGCTAGGAAGAAGGAACCCACCCTTGTGGGCGGGTTCACCTGGCTCCATGGTACCGCCAATGACCATTCCAGGTACCGCTTCTTCGCGCCACAGTCCTTCTGACTCTTCACTATTATCGTGACATTTCCTGCGTAATCGGAAAATAAATTCTCATCACACGGTTGCGGACAGTTGCGTGCCGGGAAGCACGTCGCAAGGAGACAGGGCAGAGCCCCTCGTGGAGCTTGAGGCTGGGCTGCAGAGGCCTGAGGAACTGAGGGTTCCGGAAGGCGTGTTCTGCAAGCGCAAGGATGGCACCGCTACCGCACTTGGAAAGATGAGTCATGAGGAACGCGGTTACACAGAAACGCAGCTCTGTGGGCCGATACCCTGTGAGTACGCCATGACCCTGAGAGCTATCAAGTGGACGCCGAGCAGGGTTCCTACACCGTGACCTACATCGTGATCGTGGCATCAAGGATGATTCAACCGAGCATCGCAGCTAGATCGGTCGGCAAAGCCATACGCACCACCCGTGCCACGATCTCCGCTGCTACGTCGGCCACTGTGCGCCCGTCCGTCTGCACGAGATAGTCCTCTATCGCGGCTTGTCGCAGGCCGTCAGCCAATTCTGCTGCGCGTTGCAGGTGCCACTCAAGGCTGTGCCCGCGTTCCCGAGCACGAACCCTCTCCTCCAGAACCGGCAAAGAAGCGGCAAGCCGCACGACCACAATGTCCGCCCCCGGCACGGCATCGCGGAACCCCTCGAGTTCCTCTCGCGTTTCCACCACCCGTGCCATCACGAGACAGCGTGCTCCACATGAGCGGGCATTGCGCCACACATGGGCCAGATTGGCGCAGCCGAGGCCATGTCCAAAGCGATCGCCGGGTGAGTATGGGTAGCAGGCGGTGAGGACGTCGAAATCGACTAGCGCGTGCGGCACTCCGGCGGATGACAATGTGCCGGACAGCTCACTCGCCACTGCGCTCTTGCCAACGCCCACCGGCCCGCTCAAGACGATCACGGGCACCCGTCTCCACCACGCTAGGGCGGTGCGTTCGGTATCTTTGACGAAGGCGTCCTTGCCGTCCATGTAGGCTGCGATGTCATACGGAAAACGGAGCGCCAGCTCCTGCTTGAGGGCGGCGTACCTGCCTGCCACGTCTGGATGAGCGCGCAGGTAATCGCGAAAGGCAAGGTGCCGGTCTATCTCTGGATTGCCGGCAGCGTACGCATGGACATGGTGTGTGCGAACATGGCGCGCGCGACGTTCGACCCCCTTGCGGAAATACCGTCGGCCAGGCAAGCCGAATTCCCCCATGGGCTCATAGCCGAGCGCCTCCATGTTGCTGTTCAGGCCGTCCACTGCACGGATATCCCGCACAACTGGAAGGATGTCGATGATCGGCTTCGCCGCCAGCCCGGGGACGGCCGTGCTCCCGATGTGGTGGATATAGATGACTTCGCGCCCCAGCGCAGCCCGCAGGCGCTGGGCCTCCTCTTGGAATTGCCGCGACCAGGCAGGATCGTACGAGACGACCCTTACTTCGCATCCGGAGTGTTGACTGGACATTTGACCTCCCCATTTCATCCGCAGCCTTTCTGGAGGTGACCCGGTTCCGTGGTCATTCCAAGGCTATGCGACGGAGTCCCTGGACCACGAACAGGTTCGCTCTGTGAACGCGCATCTCCTTTTGACATTCCAACCTTGGACCCTGCCTTGGACTCTTGCAACTGCCCATGCTTGCCTCATGCGTTCCGTGTTACAGCGACACCACCATGGGAGGCTTTAGTCCAAGCAGTGCCTGAGTCTGTACAACTGCTCTGGTGTTGATTCGAGGGACGCGTTCTTCGACGACCCGCCGGGGCCGAAGCGGAAGCCGAAACCCGGGTCGGGGTCGGTGTGGGAGCTAGAGCTGGGGCGGGGTGTCTTGAGATCTGCACCTCTTGTGGAGCTGCCGCCCGTTGCTGCCCAGGGACCTTCGGGAATGCCACGGCCTTCCGTGGCCCACAATAGCCACGGACGCAGGTCGCAAACACAAGAGAAATGGAGGCTCCGCATTGTGAACCGCCTGGCAGCCTGCAAGAGCCCCTATCTCCTTCAGCACGCCGAAAACCCGGTGGATTGGTACCCGTGGGGAGACGAGGCCTTCCGTCGCGCGAAGGAGAAGGACAAGCCCGTCTTCCTTTCGATAGGTTATTCAGCATGCCATTGGTGCCACGTAATGGCCAGGGAGTCATTCGAGGACCCCGAGGTCGCGGAGGTCTTGAACCGGAATTACGTGGCGGTCAAGGTGGACCGGGAGGAGAGGCCGGACATCGACAACGTGTACCAGGCTGTGTGCATGGGCCTCACCGGTCAAGGCGGCTGGCCGCTCACCGTGATCACGACCCCCGACAAGAGGCCCTTCTTTGCCGGCACCTACTTCCCCAAGACAGCACGGTACGGGCGGCCGGGCCTCCTGGAACTCCTGAAGGAGATCGCTCGACGCTGGACGCAGGACCGGGACGGTATTCTCGATATCGCGGAGAACATCATGAACTCCATCCGCCAGGCGGCTCGGCCTCGGGGCGCGGAGTCAGTGCTAGGCCGCGGCGCGGAGGCGGCGCGAGCTCTAGGCGCGGAGGCGGCGCGAGCGTGGGGCGGGGAGGAACTGTCGGCGGCCGATCTGTCCGAGGCTGCCTTTCACGAGGCTTACCAGGAACTCGAAACCGCCTTCGACGAGCGGCACGGAGGATTCGGGCATGCCCCCAAGTTCCCGGCGCCGGCCAACCTGTCCTTCCTTCTTCGCTACCACCGGGTGACAGGGGAGAGCCGAGCCCTATCCATGGTGGAGAAGACCCTTGTCGCCATGCGCCGCGGCGGCATCTACGACCAGGTGGGTTTCGGATTCCATCGCTACAGCACAGACCGTAAGTGGTTGGTCCCGCACTTCGAGAAGATGCTGTACGACAACGCTCTTCTTGCCCTTGCTTACCTCGAGGCGTACCAGGCGACGGGGAAGGAGTTCTATGCTCGGGTGGCCCGGGAGGTCTTCACCTACCTCGCGCGTGACATGCGCGCTCCCGACGGCGGCTTTGCCGCGTCCCAGGACGCGGACTCCGAGGGGAAGGAAGGGAAGTTCTACACCTGGACGCCAGACGAAGTTAGGGAGGTACTAGGGGAAGAAGACGCAGACCTCTTCTGCCGGTACTTTGGAATCACATCTGAGGGAAACTTCGAGACAGGCCGCAGTATTCCCAACCTTCTGGCGTCCGAGGCGGGAAACCTTGAGATAGCGGGTGGCTCGGGGCACATGGATGGGGACGGGGTCGAGGAGAGGCTCGCCCGAGCGAGGGAACGGCTTCTCAACGCGCGGGCCAGGCGCGTGCACCCCGGCAGGGACGACAAGGTCCTCACGGCATGGAACGGCCTGGCGGTGGCCGCGCTCGCCCGGGGTGGGCGTGTCCTTGCTGAGGCCTCATACGCTGAAGCTGCCGCCCGGACCGTGGACTTCATCCTGGAAACGCTGCGCCGCCCTGACGGCAGGCTACTCGCGCGCTACCGCGAGGGCGAAGGCAAGTTCCCTGCCTACCTGGACGACTACGCCTTTCTCATCTGGGGTCTCATCGAGGTATGGGAAGCGACGTTTGAGGCGGCTTACCTCAGGGTGGCGCTCGATCTCGCCCGCGCACAGTTGGACCTGTTCTGGGACAGGGAGCGGGGCGGGTTCTTCTTCACCGGCGCAGACGCCGAGGAACTGCTCGTACGAACCAAAGATGCCCAGGACGGAGCGTTGCCTTCGGGCAACTCCGTGTCCGCCCATAACCTCCTGCGACTCGCCTCTCTCACGGGGGAGGAGGAGTGGAGGGAGAAGGTTCATGCTCTCTTTCAGGCGTTTTCCGGCGAGGTGGCTGCCCATCCATCGGGCTTCCCATTCTTGCTCACAGCCTGGAAGCTATCGGAAACTCCGCCCACGGAAGTGGTGATCGCTGGTTCATGGGAGAGGGAAGACACACGGCGGCTATGGGACGTAGTGCGGGGTCGGTTCATGCCGGAGGCCGTGATCCTGCACAACCCTGGCGGCGACCGAGGGAAAGCCCTCTCGGCTCTCCTGCCAGCCCTGACCGGCAAAGATGCGGCGGCGGACGGGCACGCCCTCGCCTACGTGTGCAAGGGCTTGAGCTGCCAAGAGCCGGTGGCGGACCCTATGAAACTGGAGAGGCTCCTTTGAGCCGCTCTTGGGCCGCAATCCCAGGAGCCGCCTGATCCGAGTTCCGTGTCCGAGTTCCATGCGCCTGGACCGACTCGTTCCGGTTCGGCCATATCTCCGGCCGGCTTGCCACTGCTTGCCGCTGATCCTGGCATGGCCCAGGCATGTCCGGTACGCCTCGCTCGACCTGGCAATCGGCCACCCGTAGTCGCCGGCGCGGCCAACCGCCTCGGGTCACTTGCGCCTCGTGAACTGGTCTATGAGGATGTTCCATGCCATGTTGGCCAGATAAGGCGCGTGCTTCCATTTCAGTATGCCTTTGAGGAGGCTGGCCTGTTTGTCTTTGGCGTCGCAGAACTGGTTCAGGAAATCACTCTTCTCCCGTTCGCACAACCGAAAAAGCGACTCGAAGCTGGCGTTCGAGCTCATCCGGTCCCACATGAACCGGTAGAAGAGCTGCCGATTGTAGTAGCTGAGCAATCGGTATCGTTCCTCAATGCGCGGCAGGAACAGTTTCGGTGCTCCGTGATTACCCGACAGATACTCCGGGATCAGTTCGCCGGCCACCAACCCTGACACCACGGCACCCTTGATCCCGTCACCACTGAAGGCCCCACAGAAGCCTGCTGCATCCCCTAACAGTACCACCCGTTCATCCCAGACGCATTTGTGGTAGCCGCCGATCGGCACATATCCTCCATAGCTTGTCTCTGGTCGTTCCGGGTCGAAGACGCTGATAACCTTGCGTCTGATCATGGTGTCAACCAAGCGTTCGAGCAACCGGGCCTTCTCGGCGCCGGGCGAGTACGTGGCGAGTCCGATGCGAAAGTACTTCCTGCGTCCGATGAAGTTGGGCGCGATCCACCCGCCGTATCCGAGGGAGAAGCTGCCAAACCAGAGGTGGTAGACTGTCCGGTCTGGCATGTCTCCGAGCAGGCAATCTCCTTCGTACACGCGCTCGTAGGCGAACAGGAACTTACGATTCACTCCCAATCCGCGTCCTGCCTGCGCAACCGCAGACCGTGCGCCGTCAGCCCCAACCAGGAGTCTCGCGCGGGCCTCCATCTTCGTTCTGCCCGAGGTGCACTCGACCGCCACCGAGTAGTCGCACCCGGGCTCGAGGCGGTAGCGCTCAAACGTCGTGCCGGTAAGGATCGTGACATTGTCGCCGCATCTGGCCACCATAGCGAGTAGCAGCTCCGGGGTATTGGTCGAGAAGATCCACGGAAAGTCCGTTCTGGACACGAACCAGCGGCTAAAGGACGGATCGACGACGCAGATGTCCACGATGCGGTTGGTTACGTAGCGTTCGACGTCCACGAGCGATCCGATGAGGTTCTTGGTCGTGACGGTAACGAGACCTGTGGTGGCTGCTGCTGCGTTAATGCGCTGCTTCTTTTCGAGCACGAGGACCTTCAACTCACGCGGGAGACGGAGGGCCAAGCTGAGCCCGGCGAATCCAGCCCCGACTATGATGACGTCGTACTTCACTCTGGAGCCTCCTTAACCCCCTTGGAAGCTCGGCGGAGGCTCAACCACCTTCGGCCGCCGCTTCGCACTCATGACCGCGTCTCATGAGACCGTCAGGCCATTCCGATTCTCTTGCCCGACATGGAGCTTACCACGTCTGCTTGCAGTTCTCAACCCAGAGCAGACTGCGGCGTCGGATGCATGTTGAGCGACTCCATCCCATGGGGAACGAGGTGACTCTCGCTAGTAGGTGGCCCAGACGAGGTTGGTCAATCGCTTCCGGCGAACTTGGGCGGTTTTGGGCCTGGGGACGGCTGGACGAGCAGGGATCTACGACATTCAGAAGAAACAGGAAGAGAAAGCGGTGGAGACGATACCAGGGCAATGGGGTTATTGGCAGTCCGGCGGAGCTGAGCTAGCGAATGGGAGTGCGCAGGCTAGAGCAGGGGCTGAAGCAAGAGAGAGGTGGGGCGCGTGTTCGTGGATCTTCATGAGGCCAATCCAGACATAAGAGAGCAAGCTGCGTGCGTGCTGTTCGAGGCCTTTCGAGATCGGAACATCCCGGCCTGGACCACGCTTGAAGACGCCCGCAGAGAGGTTAGTGAATGCACCGAGGATGAGTATATATGCCTCGGTATCATGGAGGGCAACAGACTGCTTGGCTGGGCGGGCCTTCGGCCGATGTACCACCACACATGGGAACTGCACCCAATGGTCATTCGGCCGGAGTGCCAAAGGAGGGGGCTTGGGAGGAGGCTGCTCGACGAAATCGAGAGGGAGGCTCGTAGCAGAGGAATCATCGGCATTGCGCTCGGGACGGACGACGAGACTTTCGAGACGAGTCTCTCCCTCAAGGAGCTGAACGCCAGCAACATATATGACGAGCTCAAGAACGTAAGGAATCTCGGGAAGCATCCATTCGAGTTCTATGCGAAGTGCGGGTACATGGTCGTTGGGGTCATACCAGATGCCGACGGACCGCGCAAGCCAGACATCTGGATGTGGAAGAGACTCTAGCAGGCCGTAGCCTCGTCGGCTTCGTCCCACGGCTTCTAGGATCGGCGGCGGACGTGGTCAGCGGATATGCCGGCGACGGTGTCCATGTTCAGCCCTCTTCCGCTTCACTATCGCCGATGGAGGGATCGCCATGAGGAGCCTACTCATAGTCACAGTCGCGGTGCTTGTGTCGATGTTCGGAACAACGTGCGTAGCAGCGCAGAGTCTCACGGATACTCATCTGCAGGCTGCCGAGGAATTGCTGATGGAGATGAATGCGGAGCAGATGTTGGCAGAATCCATCAATGTCATGATCGATGCCCAACTCCAACAGACTCCTGAGCTAGCTCAGTTTGAGGACGTCATGCGCGCTTTCCTGGAGAAGTACATGAGTTGGCAGTGTCTTAAGGAACACATGGTGCGGCTCTACGCAGAGGCATTCACTGAGCAGGAGCTGCGAGAGATCGTTGCCTTCTATCGTTCGGAGACCGGCCGGAAAGCGATCGAGCTGACTCCTGTGCTGATGAGCAAGGGAATGGCTTTGGGGCAACAAGCTGCGCAAGATCACGTGCCTGAGTTGGAGCAGATGATACTGGAGCGAATGCAGGAATTGAGCAGCGTCAACTAACGTGGAGGAGCGTCCACGGATGGTCCGCGCGCGGACGGTCCGCGCATGTTCCCTCTCTGTACCGGGATCCTCCTTGCGCGTCAGACAACGACTGTGCCTGTGCCCGAGGTTCGGGTGGCAAGGGATGGGCAAGAGACTGTGTGCTCTGACCTTGAAGGCAGCAGCAATGCGGCGATGGCAATGAGTCTCTCCTCAGACTCATTCTATGGTTCAGCGGTATCGGGGCTCTTGGGATAGTGGCACAGGCGGAATCAGTAGTTGGACAGGAGTCCACGCGAGGGGGCTGCAGTGATGTTCACTATCGAATCGTCCATGTACGTTCCCGGAATGCGTGCCAGACGCGTCATCGACTTCATGCTTCACCCCGCTGACGACCTGTATCGAGACTGGTGGCCGGGAACGCATCTTTCGATGCACGCATTGAACGACTGTTCCGGTATCGGACAAGTGGTTTACATGGAAGAGTTGGTCGGTGACCGTCGTATCAGAATGAGGTGTGTCGTCACCGACCTTGATCCCGATCGGATTGCCTGGCAGTTCATATATATCGTGGGATTACCGTGCTCGCTCGTCATCAAGATTGATGACGATGACGAGGGCGCGACAATCACTCACACGATAAGGGTAGGGTACTCTGGACGACTTGGGCGACTTCTGGACCCACTCTTCAGAGTATACTTCTCGAAACGATTCGCCCAGATGATGAGTGAGCACTTTACCGTAGAGTTCGCAGCATTGCCAGGGGTCCTTGAGAGACATGGGTCGCGCTCATCTGCCTAACAAACGTGTCCAGATGACCGGACCGGGCGCGGTCGGTGGAGATCCCGGCGTTGGAAATACCGCGTCCGGTCTGGGTGCTGCAGGAAGGGCATCGGGGGGTCCGTCGTGTGCTGAAGGATCGGCCTCTCATCGCGGCACATGGAACTACATGCATCAACCGGACCCCGGCTGCGTCGCGGGGCCGGACATGTCGCTGCTGAGAAGAGTTGGCGACCCACAGGGAACGCCTTCTTCCCCTGTCAATCGCACGTGCGATCATTCCCTCACATGTCGGTCACAAACGAACCCACGCAGGTGAGCCGTCGGCTACCCGCACGCACCTTGTGCCGGGTGGTCAATGATGCGTCGGGCTACGCTGTGATGCGCCGAGGTGCGCCGGGATGCCCGAGATGATGCGTCAGGATGCGCAGGAATGCCGCGGAGCGCGGCGGGACTCCTCTATTGGACGTCTGGCCGCAGTAGGTAACCCAGGACTCAGCGAACGGATGAGCTTGTCCCGCTCCGACTCTTGGCGTATCATGGTATTCAAGGGACATAGCTCCAAGAAGAATGCCTGAAGAGCATCGGGACTAGGAAAGTGTTGGCGAAGCCCGACTGGAAGCGGCCATGGTCCGGGATTCTCCCTGAAGGACTCCCCTCGGGAGCTTCTGTGGGACGTCTGGCGATGATCTGACGGTTGCGGGGATGGCAGGACCAGGAGGAACGCACCGGTGTACTCTCTCTAGTCCCACCGCAGTGAGTCCCACAGCAGTGCCCGGTCCTGCAACGGTCTTGCGGAAGAGGATCCTCCCGCAGTGCCGATGACACGGGAGGATGGCGTGGGAGGGATTGCCGTGGCGGTTGAGCTGGATGAGAACCAACTTGAGGTCGCCAGGCATTTGACCGGAGGTCTGCTGGTCATGGCGCCCGTAGGCACGGGCAAGACGCTGGTCCTCGCCGAGCGCATGGCATACGCAATCGCCTCTAGGATCCCGCCCGAACGCATTCTGGGGCTCACGTTCACCAATCGAGCCTGCAACGAGATGCGTGAGCGAGTGAAAAAGCGTTACCCCCAGTTCGCGTCATCGGTCAGAATCCAGACGTTTCACGGGCTCTGTGCGACTATGCTTCGCACGGAGGCGAGGTACATAGGTCTGCCATGCGACTTCGTCATCTACGACGAGGCCGACTGCCAAGAGGTCATCAAGGAGCTCGGCGGCGACCCTGGTGAGGTGAGGAACATGCTGGCTGCAATACAGGGCGCCAAGGTGGACGCACCTCTTGAGCTCATATCGGCATCAGATCTATGGTCGCTAGAGCGTCTGTTCAGGCGGAAGTGCCCTGACTTGGCCGGGCTGGCCGTAAGATACCAAGATGTGCTGAGGACTCGACATGCTCTCGACTTCGCAGACCTGGTGCTGATGGTGCGCGTAACCCTCAATGCGCACCCGGACGTTCGGAAGCGCTGGGAGAACCGGTATGACCTCGTCCAAGTAGACGAGGTCCAGGACACTCACCTGTCCGAGTACGAGGTCGTCCGATATCTCGCAAGGCGCTCGGGCAACCTTGCCCTCGTGGGCGACATGAATCAGACCATATACGAGTGGCGCGGGTCAAGACCAGGCGAGCTGCTGACGAAGTTCTTCGAAGACTTCAAGCCCGTCACCACCATGTCTCTCGAGATCAACTACCGCGCCACGAGAGTGCTCGTGCAGGCCGCGAACGCAGTTGCCAGCCGCCTGAGACGGTATGTCAGTGGGGTTGCCCAGGGGACAGAGGGGCACAGGGAGACGGCCGCCGCAAGTAGCACTGCGGTTTCGCCACAGGCCGGTGCAGCGCGGTCCGCCCCAAGAGTCCGGGCCTGCCGGCCGTGTCGGCCGTCCGCGGCCGCAGAAAAGGGGGAACGGATCGGCATTCGGCGTTTTGACAACGAGCACAAGGAAGCCGATTGGGTCTGCAGCGCCATTCGGACGATAGTGGACACGCGCTCTGTCCGCTATAACCAAATAGGTGTCCTAACTAGGACCAACGGGCGGGGCGAGGACATTTCAAAGGTATTCGCGAGAGAGAACCTTCCTCATGTTACCGTGGAGCAGTTCCAGTTCTTCGCGCGAGAGGAGATAAAGGACGCGCTTGCTTGCCTGAAGATGCTCATCAACCCAAGAGACAAGGCCAGTGTCACCAGAGTCCTGCTGAAGCTCGCAAGAGGAGTGGGCGATTCCACAATCAAGGACATCAATGTGAGGAGCCAAGGAACCGGCCTTTCCCTGTCCGATCTCATCATGTCCTCCAGTTTCATCCATGGCGATCCCTTCTATAGGCTTATCCAGGCATGGGACTCCGGCGGGATAGTCGTCTTGGATGTCGAGACGACGGACATCTACGCCGATGCCGTGGAAGTCATAGAGATCGCCGCAGCGCGAGTCGTGAGGGGCAAGGTGACCGGCACTTTCAGGGCCCTCCTTCGAAACACGGTGCCCGTAGGCGCAAGCGAGATAATCCATCACTACAGCGACGATATGCTCCGGGAGGCCGGAGAGGAGGCCGCGGACGTTTTTCGCCGGTTCTTCCGGTTCGCTGCCGACTCAGGCGGGATGCTTGCAGGCCACAATGCTCAAGCTTTCGACGTTCCGGTCATCGAGTCTCATGCACGCAGACTGGGATTATCCCCGCCCGGTTGGGTATGCTACGATACGTTGGATCTGGCTCAGAGGTTCATTACGTCGCCTGGATACAGCCTCGGAGTCCTGGCCCAGACGCTTGGCCTCGAGCACGAACCTACTCACAAAGCCTTGGATGATGTCCTTTGTACCTGCGACCTGTTACGGGAGCTGATGCCGCTTATCACGAAAGGTGCCAGTGACAGACAGACTGTCGTGCTCAGGCACAGCCAATACCTCGAACCATTTGCCCGGCTAGTGGACGGTTGGCGAGCCAAAGCGAGAACCGAAAGGCCACCGGACCTGCTTGATGAAATCTTGGAGACTTCCGGGATAAGACGCCGGTATGCCAAGGAGCGTAACCGCCTGGATAACCTCGATACTCTGTGTCATTTCTTCCGCGTCAAGGATGAGCACGATCTGGAACCGTGGGACGCGCTCCAGCACCTCACGAAGATGTGCGCGATCTCGACGAACGTCGATCTGATCGCAGACGACGACAACAGGGTTCCAGTCATCACCGTTCACCAGGCCAAGGGCCTCGAGTTCGACTACGTGTTCCTTGTCAGCGCCACGGCCGATCAGTTTCCCTCCTATCTAGCCGTCAGGGACGGCAAGTTCGACGAAGAGGCCCGGGTCTTCTATGTGGCAGTAACCCGGGCGCGCAAGCAGCTTTTCATCAGCTACCCGACCAGGCTCGGCGGATACTGGAAGAAGCCGAGCCCGTTCCTAGAGTATTTCGATCCGGAGTGCGTTTCGACGTAGATACGCGGTAAAGGTCGCGCGCCGGCGCCAATCCCCATTCCGCCTGGGGCTCCGACGGGCCGGGCAACACGCGTATCAGGAGAGTCGGTGACGAAATGCCGTCGCATGGAGGGATTGCCGTGTCACTGCGTTTTCACGAAATCGCCGAAGCGTACCACCGCATCCTGAATCCGTTCACCGAGGACCAGTTGATGCTGTTGGGTGAGATCTGCCGGTTGCACCCTGGTCTCAGGCAGTTGGACCTGGCCTGCGGCAAGGGGGAGATGTTGTGTCGCTGGTCGCACAAGTACGGGATCAGCGGCGTGGGTGTGGACATCAGCACCGTGTTTCTTGAAGCTGCGCGAAAACGAGCCGTAGAACTGGGCGTGGCGGATAGACTGACGTTCGTCCAGGGCGACGCCGGAAAGTATCCCGGGCCGACCCATGACTTCGACGTGGTGAGCTGCATCGGCGCGACATGGATCGGCAACGGCCTGGTCGGCACGCTGGACTTGATGAAGCAGGCGCTCAGGCCTGGAGGGCTAGTCTTGGTCGGCGAACCCTACTGGATCGAGCCCCCGCCGGAGGCCGCCTACGCCGCCCTGGAGGTCGGCAAGGATGATTACGTGACCCTGGACGGCACGCTCGATCGGTTTGAATCGGCGGGCATGCACCTGATCGAGATGGTTCTGGCGGATCACAACGGCTGGGATCGGTACGAAGCGCCGCGGTGGATGGCGGTGGACGACTTCCTTCGCGCCAACCCGGATGATCCCGACGCGTCGGCCCTGCGCGATTGGAGCAGCCGCAACCGTCGGGTCTACTTGCAGTATGGCCGGCGCTATCTTGGATGGGGCGTGTTTGTCCTGAGGTAGGAGGTGCGGGCGTCGGACTGCAGTTCTCGACACGATTCGCCCAGCCGTCATGACGTCGCGCGTTTGGCCGTGGCTGCCGGCTCGCACGGGATAGCGATTTCCGGCGCTCTCAGCGCCTCGTTGATGACGGTCACCTCTCACCCACCAACAGATGGGGAAGCACCGCGGCATAGTCTCCGGTGAGGGCGGCTCGTCCGACATCGAAGGTGTGAGCATACTTGCGAGCGCACCGAGCGGACGGGTTTGACCTGGGCGGCCTCTATCCTCTGGCATCTGGCTAGGGCTGGCTAGGGCGCGTCGCGTCGCGCGGTCATAACGCGGCCAGCACGAGAACCGGCCGTGCGCTCTCCAGACTATGGTAAGGAGGCCGAGACATGTCGGCGCCAGCCCCCGTCCTAGATCGCGCCGGTCAGCCCTAGTCCGCCCTAGTGAGCACTAGTCTGCGCTGCCGCCACCGCCGCCCGCGCCGCCACCGCCACCTCCCGAGAAGCCGCCTCCGCTCCCGGACGAGGACGACGCTAAGCTCGTCGCGATGGCATGCTCCAGCGACGTTGCGAGGCCTGTGAGGGCGCTCCCGAGGTCCGCGCCCGCCGAGGACACGAGCCACGCCTGTGCGAATCCCGTATGCGCGCCCGGCTGCGACAGCTCGGGGAATACCAGCTTGAGCTGGTCGATTACCTGTCTCGCGACGCCCAGCGTAATCGCGTACACGAGATAGTGCTCCCACAGCACGAGGGCCGGAACCGGGACGTCGCGCAAGGATGAGAAGTCCAGGAGGAATCGACGGAATGCCCTCCACATGGCGAACTCGGTCTGGCCCTTCCTCGACCGCCTCTTGATGGCCGCCGAGAGGATGACGATGATGACGCCGGTGACGGCCCATACGACGCTCGATACGACGAACGCGAGCGAAAGAACCGACAGTGCCACTCCAGCCAGCACGAGGCCGAGGCCGCAGAGGACGCCAACAAGTCGCCCCGTCGAAGAGGACTTGTCGAAGAAATCGTTGCGCTTCGCGTCGTCGCGTACCTTTGCCTGCCAGTCGCGGTAGTAGTACGCGAAGGTGCCCGGCTTCTTCTTGGCATAGGCGGTGATCTCGTCGAAGGTCACGGATTGGCCGTCGCCGATCGTGTAAAGGAGGATGTTGTACAGCGCCTTCTCATGGTCGAGAAGGCTTTCATCCTTGCCCTTGCCCGTCGCTCGAATGACGTAATCCACGTCGGTGGCCATGCGGAGCAGGCCGAGCATTCGCTTGCGCTCGGTCCTCCGCTCCTCGATGGTCAAATAGCCGCGCCTGGCGAGGTCCGTGACCGTGGCCGTGAAGTCCGCGGCGGACGGAGATCCGAAGCGCCACAACACTCCGAGCTCGGCCGGGGTGTATGTCGCAGGGAGCTCGCGATAGTAGTCGCCGCTGAACTCGGGCGTGTATTCGCGGTCGTAGCGTCGGTACAGGAACAGGAACCAGCACGCGAGCGCAAGGAGCGCCACCCCCGGCGCGAGGAAGGCGTTGTACTTGCGCAGCCGCGTCATCCGAGCCTCGCGCTCGGCTGCCCTCTGTCGCGCCAGGTTGGCCTGACGGGCGAGTTCCCCTTCCTCCTCGAGAATGGCGGCGAGCGCATCACGCCCCGATGAGCGAGCGACGGCTGGCACGAGGGACTTGGGGAAGACTATGCGCGCCTCGACGAAGGTCTTCGCTGGGACCGGTGCTACGCTGAGCGAGACTCGCGTCGCGCTGTCTATCGACACCACACCCCAGAGCGGACCGTGCGCCCAGGCCCGTATGTCTTCCTTGGCCGCACCAGGTGGAAGGTCGATGGTGATGTGGGCGGCCTCGGACGAGACGTCCCACTCGTCGCCGATGCACTTCCAGTAGAGCTCGGCGACGTCGTTGTGAGACACGACCGCGCCCAGCATCCGATAGGCCAGCGAGAATGTGCGATCCTCGTCCTCAGCCCTGAAGTACCAGGCCACCTCGACCTGGTCGGCGGTGCGGGTCACGCGATACGTGCCGGGGATTCGCTCATCCGCGCCGCCTGCTCCGCCAGTCGCGGTCGACGCTGCGCCACCGGTCGACGAGACGTCGCGGTATTCTTCATCTCCCTCGAACACGCGGATGTCCTCGAGGGAGATCCCCTTATCCAGCGGGATCCACTGCCTCACTCGCGAGAACTCACCGTCGAAACGGAATGTGCGGTCCTCGCGGACGAGCAGGGAGCCGTCGGACTGCACGGCGGCGTGGATGTTCACCTTGACGACGGAGAACTCCTTCGCCAGCGCGCTCGGCGCGGCGAGCATGATGAGGCCTGCCATCACAACGGCGGCCATGAGGAGGAGTGCCACGAGCTGGGACGCCGCCCGGGAGGCCGCGCGTGTGGACCTACGTCCGCGACGGGGACATACCATTGCCAGCACCACCTTTCACGATGCGCACGACGGGCTCGCGTGGCTCTGTGCTCCACGCTTCGCACATCGCCGTCCGCGGGTGTAGCGAAGCCTCTGCCCATACCATCACATATGCTCCGGATTGTCGCACATACTGCGGATTATACGGATTATCGAGATCAACACTTACATTATCTGCATTCGGCACCTCGGGATGGGCTCCCGCCAACGTCCCGGTCCAGGGATGGGGCACGGGGAGACGAGGTCACTCGTGAACGCAGTTTCGAAGTCCTTTGCGGTTCTGTACGCTTTCATGTAACCCGGCGCTCCCTCTGGAGAGCCCCACGAACGCCCCATGTTTGCCAGACGGTTCGCTTCCGGTTACGTCCAAGGAACGATGGAATGGGGTCACGCCTTGGCCGGAGCGACCTCAGCTCGCCCCTGCTTGCTCTTGTCCCGAGTCGACGGAACGAGGTCCATCTGAAGTGAGCAGTCCAGCACGCGCGCCATGCGGTTCAGGGTGCGCAGGGTGACGTTGAGGAATTCACCCGATTCGAGCCTCGACACGACAGACTGCGATGTGCCCATGCGCTTGGCCAACTCCTTTTGTGTGATGCCGAGTCTCTTGCGCTGTTCCAGCAATTGAGAGACTACCCGGTACGCGGGAGCCAATTCGTCGTAGTGCTGTCTGACCTCGGGGTCGCTCAAGAGCCTTGTCCTGAATTCATTCCACTCCATCCTTCCTCACCTCTCAGCACAGACATGAGGTGCCGCCGCCGGTCACTGTCGGCGCTCGCGCCTTGGACTTTCTCGGCGAGCGACCCAGTCCCTCATGCGTGAATCTGCCACGTCCAGCTCCTTCTTCGGGGTCCTATCGCTCTGCTTTGTGTATGCATGCAGGAGCACAAACTCGCTTGGCCCAAACCTGAAGAGAAGAACCCTGTGGAGCCTTTCACCTTTGATGCGCAGCTCAAGGATCTCGCGCGTCAACCCTTTCATGTATGCGGTGCCAAGCAGGTCCAAGCCCTCCTCCTCGAGGAGATCGATCGTATGTACGATGCGAGCCTTGTCGCGGCTGGGCGCTCGCTCGATGTAATCGGCGACGGGGATTCGGCCAGATGCTGTCTCGAAAAGAAGCACACGCCATCTCACAGTGCCAGCTCCTTCACAACAAACGATATATCATAAAAGCGATATCGTCAAGAGAACTAGGCTCGTAGAGTAGGGAGACCACGCCCGCACGGCTGGCCCGGGGCGGGGGTGGGCACTAGAACAATCTATGTTGGTGGAGAGGCGGCTTGCGCGTTCCGGCAAGGTCCCTGTCGCCGGTCGTGCTGACGACCTCCAGGACTTCCGCGGGTAGCTCGCGGACGAACCGGGACCGGCTGTCGGGTTGTGCCGGCCCGACGAGCACGAGAGCCTCGGCCGCCCTCGTGAGGGCGACGTAGAAGAGCCTGCGCTCCTCAGCGAGTGCCTCGCCGTCAACGGAGTCCTTCCACGGCACGACTCCGTCGGCGAGCCCGACGAGGATGACGGCCGGGAACTCGAGGCCCTTCGCTGCGTGCATGGTGAGGAGGCTCACGCCCTCGCCGTGGTGCACGCCGTGTTGCACGCCCTTGTGCGCGCCGAGGTGCACGCCGTCGTGCGCGGTGGGACGCGCGCCCGGACGCGCGAGGTCCTCGCGGCGTTCGTGGTCCGTGTCCTGTCCGGTCGTCAAGCGAAAGAGGAACTCAGAGAGTGACACGTCGCGAGCGGCCAGGGCGACCTGGCGGACGGCGCGCGATGTCGCCGCGGCCTCGGATCCAGCGGCGCGCACGAGCAGGTCGGAGGCGGGCGCCACAGGCGCGAGTGCGGCGAGCTCGGCGAGGAGATCGAGGAATGCCTGGAGTCTCGCGCGCGCTGCGGGCGTGAGACTGTCTGTGGCGGCGAGGGCTGCGGCTGTCTCAGCCAGAGGCGAGCAAGCCGAGCTGTAGGCGGCGCTGCCGGAAGCCGGGCCTGCTGCCTGCGCGCTCGCCGCGAGCAGGGCGAGGGCCTCGGTGCCCGGGTTGAAGCGCGTGTCGCGGAGCGCGATCATGAAACGCAGATCCGTCGGCCTGTCCACGCAGCGCAGGATGTCCAGGGCCTCGCGGACCGCCGGGGTGGATGTGAGCGCACGCTGGCCGAGGACGCGGTACGGAATGCCCTCCGCGAGGAGCGCCTCCTCGATGGGGTCGGCCTGGCGGCCCGTGCGGAAGAGGATGGCGATCTCCCCCAGGCTGAACGGGCGATCAGGTATTTCTCCACTCTGGCGATCCGCGGCGAGCATGCCCGTCCCGCCGACCAGGCGCTCGATCTCTCGCACCACCGCTCGCGGCTCGGCTTGTGGTGAGTCGATCGGGACGTACCGGATGAGCGCGCCACCACCCGGGCGGGAGACCGAGACGTTCGCTTGCGTGACCGGCGTCAGCACGGCGTTCGCGGCCCGCACGATCGTGGCGGAGCTGCGGTAGTTCAGGGAGAGGCGAACGTGCGTCGCCTGCGGAAAGTCCGCGGCGAGCTGTGCGAAGAAACGGCGGTCCGCGCCACGGAAACCGTAAATGGCCTGGTCCGGGTCGCCGATCACGAAGAGATTGCTGCCGTCGCCTGCGAGCGCGCGGACCAGCTCGTACTGGACGGCATTCACGTCCTGAAACTCGTCTACCAGCAGGTGCGTCGCGCGCCTTCGGGCAGCAAGGCCCGCCAGGCTGTCGTTGCGTCGGACTATGTCGAGCGCTCCGAGGAGCAAATCGTCGTAGTCGTAGGCTTGGGCGGCGGCGAGGAGTTCTTGGTATCGCTTGTACGCGCGGGCGAGCGGGGCGGGCACCCTGGGATCGCCCGGCCGAACGCCGCGGCCTTTGAGCCGCGAGAAGGCTTCAGCGGGATTGGAAAGCGGCGGCGCCGCGCCGGCCCCGCCAGCCCCGACAGCCCGGATAGCCCCGTCAGATCCGCCAGACCCGTCAGATCCGTCAGATCCGCCAGACCCGTCAGATCCGCCGGAGCCGCCAGCTCCAGCAGCTGCGCCAGCCCCGGCAGACCCGGCAGCTCCCGCCAATTCGGCAGATCCGGCAGCCTCCACAGACCCGGCAGCCCCCGCCGATCCGGCAGACACGATGCCACCCACAGCCTCGACTGCCTCCGCAGCTAGCGCCGCTGCCTCGCGGCTGTCGAGCACCACGGGTCGCACACCGAGGCTCTCGGCGATGACGTCCGCGCAGAAGCGGTGGAAAGTGCCCACGGTGACGCGCGAGGCCGCGTCGCCCAGCAAGGCGTTGAGGCGCGCGCGCATCTCGTCCGCCGCTCGGTGCGTAAAGGTGATGGCGGTTATCGATTCAGGAGGCACGCCCTCGCCGATGAGGAACGCCACGCGATGGACCAGCGTGCGCGTCTTGCCCGTGCCGGGCCCCGCGGCCACGATGACCGGGCCGCGGCGCGCTGTGACCGCGTGTCTCTGCGCCTCGTTGAGGCTGTCGAGGAGGCCGCCGACGGGCGAGCGTGCCGTCGCTAACGATGTGGCGAATGCCGTTGCGGCTGCGGTCCCGAATGCCGGCTTGGGCGCCGCTCCAGGCGCTGTCCCGTGTGCCGGCTCTGGTGCCGTCCCGGGTACTGCTTCGGGTGCTGTTTCGGGCTCCGGCCGCATCTCGGTAGCTGGCGCGGACCCCGGCGCCAGCTCCGCCGAAGCCTCCGCGCTCGGGTCGGTGGCGTCCCCCTGCGGGGCGTGGGGGGCGCGCGGGGCACGCGGGACGCGGGGTACACGGGTCGCGCTCCCGGCGCCGCGGCGCGTGCCCATGGAATGCGTCCCGGGCAATGCGAAGAGAAGGGCCTGTCCCGAGAGCTCGCGCCTCTCTTCGGCGGTGAATATCGTGAGCTTCCCATACTCCCCGTCATACCCAGGCCGGTACGAGACCTCGCCGTGCCTTACCCTGCGGACGGCCTCGGCGACCACCGGTCCCGCGAGCGCGGCGATGTCGTCGAGAGGTGCCTCACGAAGGAGCGGGATCTCCGCGCCGAGCTCATGGATGAGCTTGTCCTCGAGGTCGCGCACGCGACGGCTGGCGGGGCCCACTCCGAGCGCCTCCGCCAAGATCTCACCCAGCGACACGAGTGACCGATACGGGTTCGCGCCCGGCGGTCGAAAGCCCTCGGGCCTGTCAGCGAGCTCCGCCACGCGGTGCAGCACTCCGATGGTGACCGGACGGCCGCACACCGGGCACAGGCCCCCGGCGGCCTGGGTCTCCCTCGGGTGCCAGCACACGCCGCATGCCCTGTGGCCGTCATAGTGGTACTTGCCTTCCTCCGGATAGAACTCGATCGTCCCGGCGACGCGGGCTCCCTCGATCCTGCGGAGCGCGTCCGATATGCCCTGGTAGGAGAGGGGCGCATCGAACTCGATCGCCTCGCGACCGAGCTTGTCCGGGGAATGGGCGTCGGAGTTCGAGACGAGCGTGAGGCGGTCGAGGGCGGAGAGCCGCCAGTTCATCGGCGGGTCCGACGATAGACCCGTCTCGTACGCGACGATTTCGGCCGCGAGATCCCCGAAACACTCCTCGAGAGCGTCGAATCCGGAGTTCGCGCCGGAGAGCGAGAAGTGCGGCGTCCAGATGTGAGCGGGGATGAGCAGGGCTCGTGGCTCGACATCGAGGATGAGCGCGAGGAGAGTGCGACTATCCAGGCCGATTATCGGCCTGCCATCGGCCTCGAGGTTTGCGCCGCGCGCCTCGAGGGCGGCGCTGACACGCGCGGCCGCGTCGAGGCTCGGCAGGAGGACGACGTGGTGGATCTTGCGGGTGCGGCCGCCTTGCTTGTAGATGCAGCTGATCTCGCCGGTCACCACGAAGCGGACTACGGCCGCCATGTCAGGCGCCGAGGCTGAGTCCTCGCAGCTCTCTGCGCGCGAGCCGTCAGTGCTGGCCTGGGCTCCAGCGCCCGTCCGCGCGCCCACGCTTGCAAGCGCGCCCGCTCGCGCTTCCACGCTTGCCTGCGTTCCCGCCCGCACGCCCGCCACCGCGCCCGGGCCCGCCTGCGCGTCCGCCCGCGAGCCCGTGCCAGCCTGCGCGTCCGCGGCGTCATACTCACGCAGGCGCTCACGTAGGCGATAGAGGCCTTCCTCCTCGGCTTCGATGAGCTCGTCCCCGAGCTCTGCGCGCCACCCGGCATGGGTGAAGTCCCCCGTGCCCAAGACTGTCAGACCTTTGCGCGCCGCGGCGGCCGCGAGGGGCCGAGGCCGGCAACGGTCGCTCGTCGCGCGCGAAAAGTGTGAGTGGACGTGAAGGTCAGCGAGGTATCGCACGTGCATCATCCCTGCGTTCAGTGTGAACTTGTAAGCTGCAAGCGAGTACGACTAATGGGGAAGTATTACGCCATACGGTCGGGAGTATCCTCTAGATACGGCAATTCAGACTGCGTGGCCGCTGCGTGAACACCGAGCTCCCATTGGAGAAGTCCCCGGTCGTGGCCCCGCCGGACAAGACGAGAAGGACGAGACCGGAAGGACGAGATCCGTGATCCTGGGTCCGGCGGCTATCATCGGCTCGGAAATGCGAGCGAGGACGACTCCCGTCGGCCCAGGAGGATCCCCCTCCTCGTGCCGGCGTATCAGAGCGCCCTGCGATCGTGGGCGCGACCCCCCGATGCAGACTTCCTGGCCGTCCGCCTCGCGTGGGAGGCGTACCGGAAGGTGGACCTGAGCTGGTCAGTCCGCATTCTGGCGGCTACTCCGAATCGAGCTCGTGCTCCACGATCTCCTTGATCTTGCGCTCGAGTTCCTCGAGGTCAAGCCCGGCCTCGTCCTTGATGCTCTTTCGGAGCATCGGGCCGACCTGCTGGATGTCGTCCAGGAGGTCCTGAAGAAGCTCGAGGGCGGCTGTTGCCTCCAGCACCTCGCGCGGCGTCCTGACCATGCTCGCGAGTATCGACGTCTCGGTCCTCGAGGCCACGAGCGGGCTCTGCAGCTGGTCGACATACACCCTGGTACGACGGCCCGGCCCCCGGTCGTCCTCTATGGGGTCGAGGGCGATGATCCTATCAGCGCGCACATACTTGCCGTAGCCCAGGGGGATGATGGTGCGTTCACGGATCTCCATCGCGGCTCACATCCTTAGCCCATCTGGGCTTAGGATGTCCGGACGACGCGCGGTCCATCACTATACGCTACGCTACCGCACGGTCGGTTGGTCGGTCTTTTCGCACTCAATGCTGACACTCTCTGGTGCCAAGCAAGGGGTCGAGGCGCGCTCCGCTGGTCGCAGATCGGTGGGAGCGGCGGTGGCCGTCTGCTTGATCGCGATTGGGCTCGTTCACTTGTCGGGACTGATTGATCCAGTCTTTCCGGTGCATCAGGAAGGGAATGTGGCCTTCGCGGAGGAACCAAGAGGAAGTTGGAGGCACAATTCGTGGCACTGGCGTGTGGGGGCACAAGCGCGGCCGCGTCGCCCATTGGAGTGCGGCTCGTGATCACTCCATCTTCTGATCGCTCCACTTGCAGGGAAGAGAATCATTGCAAAGGGGATTGCTCGACATCCCGAAGTCCCACGGGCGCTGGACGAAGCAACCGCTGCACGCCTTGACGGGACGATGGACGGGTACGTGGCTGAGGAGGTGCTTTGCGAGATCAGACAAGCGGCCGGATTCAGTATGAGAAGCGCGTGTCGTCCCCCGTTTCGGGGGAGGTCCTCACGGAGATTGACGCTCTGCCGCTCCCGACAGACGCCAGGGCTGATATGATCGCGGCCGGTGACGTCCTGCTATACTAGACTGAATATGGGGGAGGTTTCGGTGTTGGACAAAGAGGAGATCATGAGACTGACAGAGGAATACGGCGGAAAGTATGGTCTGAACCACAGCAAGCGCATACTTCACATCGTCTCTCTCATTGCAGGAGACCAAGAGTACGACCGCGATGTGGTCTGGACGTCAGCTTTCCTGCATGACTGGGGCAGTTACTCGCCATGGAAGGTCGACGGAATAGATCACGCGATGAGGTCGAAGCAGGTCGCTGAGGGGTTTCTGACGAAAGCGGGGTGCGATGAAGGCTTCATTGGACGAGTGCTTGAGTGCATTGAGCTTCATCACAGCGGGACCCCGGATAAGAGCATAGAGGCCAAACTCCTCAGTGATGCTGATGCCATCGACTACCTGGGGGTCGTTGGCGTACTCAGGGATTTCTCCACTAAGCCCAGGGATCTCAGGAAAGCATATGAAAGCGTTGAGAGCAGGAAAGAAAGGCTCAAGAGCATCCTATTCTTCGAAGAATCCAAGGCTATGGCGGCTGAGAGAATACGGAGAGCCGAGAGGATCCTGTCCGAATTTGTAGAGGAGTCGTTCGGCTGTTTCTAGGGGGCTCTTTGGCTGGAGAAGCCCAGCTACGCCGTATGAGATGTATGCCCGCTCGTCTTGGTGTTTCATCCCCAAGTGCAAAGACGGGGAAGAGGCCAGCGTCTTGCTGGGTCTGCGCCGGACAGCGAATGGACAGGCTAGCTCAGTACGGCTGAGTACTGGGTACCAAGGATCATGCGCGTGCGCAGTCCGCTGACCTGTAGCCCGCAGGTCCAAGGACTGATACAATGGGGGCGCAGGAACTGGAAACCGACGATATCGGCCAGAGTCTATCTGTGAGGGATGCCGTGGGAGGCGCTGTGGAAGGTGCAGCGGGAGGTGCCGCGGGAGGTAGAGCGTATGGGCAAGCAGCATGTTGTGCGCAGGCAGGATGTTGTCAAGCGAATCAAGGAGGCAGTAGTGCCTACGCTCGCGAAGCATGACCGCGTCGTGGCAGCCTATCTCTTCGGCTCCACAGGCACAGAACACGCCACTGCCACGAGCGATGTGGATATCGCTGTTCTCATCGATGGCGACATCTCCCTCTTGGATGAATTGTCCCTTTCTGCCGATGTTGCTGCCGCGCTTGGGAGGGACGACGTGGATCTGCTGGTTCTCAACTCCGCTCGCAATGATCTGCAGCACGCAGTCATATCAGAGGGCGAGCTCATCCTCGATCGCGATCCTGTGAAGACGTCGGACTTCATCGAGAAGGTCCTGTCAGTCCATAAAGACCATGGCATTTACATGAGGACTCTTCTCAGTGATCTGAAATCATCGTTGAAGGAGGAATACATCCATGGTCGATGAGGCGAGGATCTTGCGCAAGCTCCAGACTATCACAGAATCGCTCTCAAAGCTCGAGGAGCTTGCACGCATGAATGAGGACGACTTCCTCAGTGACTTCCGGAGCATTGACTCGGCCAAGTACAACTTGCACACTGCCATCGAGGCAATGATTGACATATGCAACCATATCATCTCCCGCAAGAGACTCCGGGTCCCAGCGACTAACGCAGAGTCTTTCGAGATTGTCAGTGAGATCGGACTGCTGCCGGCCGATGCCCTTCCGGTGTACAGATCAATGGCTCGATTCCGGAATCGGATTGTCCACATGTATGATGAAGTGGATGATAGCCAGATTCATGAGATACTCCGGGAACGATTGGGTGACATCAGGGCTTTTGTGCAGTCCATCGTCAAGACGTGCTGCTCTTCGCCCTGAGCAAGAGCATGCTGTCTTCATGCTCGTGAATGATATGCGTCGCTGATATGGGCGATATGGGGCGGGATGAGTGTCGGAATGGAGGCCGATGATGTCCGATCAGCGGAGTTACCGCGTAATGTTGGTGGAGGACGACCCGAAGATCGCCAGGATCCTCGCGGAGGCGCTGAAGCGGTACGGTACGACCGTTACGGCGGTCGATGACTTCGCCCGGGTCAAGGAGGCCTTCTGTTCCTGCGAGCCCGACCTCGTGCTCCTCGACATCAACCTGCCGAGGTACGACGGGTACTACTGGTGCCGTCAGATCCGAGCCCTGTCCAGGGTGCCCATCATCTTCATATCCGCCCGCCACCAGGACATTGACCAGGTGCGCGCGCTCGAGAGCGGTGGCGACGACTACATCAGCAAGCCGTTCAGCCTTGAGCTGGCGCTCACCGTCAAGCCGGATGAGGCCGGTCGTCTCGTGAACCCGGGACGACACCTCCTGTACACCCTGGTGGTATCGGACGTCGTGTATGAGGGCTTGGCTGACAGAGTCGCACCCGGGCAGCGGATCCACATCTCCATGTGGACCGGCAGTTGGCGAGGCAAGGCCACGCAGCAGGCGTCGTCCGAGCTGGTGGCGCTCTTCGAAGGGCAAGAGAAGAAGCTGATCTCGACGACCATTAGGCAGTACCAGACGCAAGTGACTCAGACGGGACTTGTCGTTTTCATCGAGGTCTTCGTATCGCTCGTATTTGTCGCGGCATGCTTCAGCCTTCTCTATTCCCGGCTGTTCACGGACATAGAGGAAGACCGCAGGCACGCTTGCAGGCTCCAGCAGGTGGGCGTGACGAGAAGGGAGCTGCGAGGGCAGGCATTGAGCCAGATGGCTGTGATTTTCTTCCTGCCGTTCGTCGTCGGCTTGGTCCACTCGACGGTCGCGATGCACGCTCTGGGCACGCTGACCAGGCGAACCGTGCTTCACTATGGCTGGGGGGCGGCGTTGCTGTTCCTCTTCTTGTTCGGGGCCTTCTTCTCAGGAACGGGCCAGCTGTATTGGCGCTCTCTGCAGGACGGTCTGCGGCGTGAGGCTAGATCGGGCGAGTTCTAGTTCGGCCCCGCTGAGGACGCCCGCCCTGCGGCTCATGGGTGTCGCCTGTGTTCACGGCGATCGATGAGGGCCGCAGCCCGGCCGCCCACACGCCCATGGATGCCGTCCCCGAGTTCCGCGCCGGCAACCCGGCAACTACCAGAAGAAGGGCGAGGATGGTGCATCCCATTCTCACTTGTCAGGGAGTTGTCGCTGGCTGGCATCACGCTCCCTTGGAGGAGCTGAGTGTCTCTCCAACGGAGCGGCTGCGGCGTACATCTCGCTCACAGGCTTCGTTTACAGGCTCTGGCATCGCTTGCAACAGCAAGTGCTTGCGTCGAGGTGCGCTGCTCTCTTGATGATCGTCCGGTAGGCAGGGATGATCGTCCCACAGGCAGGGCATGGGCTGTTCATTGTGTTCCTGCTGAGTGTGATCCTGTATCCTCCTGTGACGCCGAACGGGTCGCGCTAGGTATCCCTGCCGCCTTGCTCAACCACGTCCTTGAGAACAGACTCCACCGAGTCGAACAGGGCCTGCAGTCCGTGGTCGGATATGGTTGACAGCTTACGCTTTGAGTGGATCCCGGCGGTCCACAGGCGTTAGGCAAGACCCCGCTGCCCAGTCCGCGTATGCGCTGTTCGGTTGCCCAGAAGACTCTCTCCGATGGTGCGTCGAGGCTCTGGCCCTCCAGCAGGGCTTCGAAACGCGCGTACTCAAGCGCATCGATGAGAGGTGAGGGCCTGTGCCTGGCACCGAGACAGTATGGATTACGGAGTTGCACCGCCGGGAACGCCCAGACAGCTCCGCACATCTGCACCAAGCCGACGAGTGAGGAACCGTCGTCAAACCTCGCGAGGAGCTGGTGCTTTGCCGGCAGCTTCCCGCCTGGGCGGTAGTAGCGTGGGCTGGTACCCTCAGCCAAGACGATCCGCACAGGACCTGCCGCTATCTCTACCATGCTTCCGAAGGCAATTGCGCTCTCGATGGTGAGCCCTTTCAGTCGGCTGTCGTATTCCCGTGGGTCGCCGGGGGACCGTGCGAACTTATGCGGCGAATGGTTTGCTATGACGCTCTCGATTCGCTTGCCTTTGAGAGTCTCATTCACTTGCCCGGCAATGACGACCGCTTCTGGCCTCTCCAGCACTGTCGGCACGCTCCTATCGTTTCATTGCGACCGGATCGGTCGGCGAATTACCCGCTTGGGACCCTCCGGAGTCGATGGTCTAGAGTCACCGGGGTGGATTGCGCGGCCGCTTCGAGACAGCGGGGCTCAAACGGTCTGCTGCCCAAGCGCCGGCGGCCGTGAGTTCTCATCAGCTGAGATGGGAGAACGGTCCGGCCGCCAACGAGACCCGCAGACAGCGCGGGGGCTTTCCGGCGGACGACGCCGTAACCCTCCTGGCAAGCAACGTGTCCGAGTGGTTGGGACATGCGAGATCCATCGACCTCAACCGGCGTTGCCTTCCCACTCAACCAGCAAGAGCAAGCCAAGGGGCTTGGGGTATCCGAGCCTCTCTTCACCCTTTTTCGTGGCTGGCGACGGAGAAAACCTTGCTCTGCGCACAAGTACTCAGGAAGGAATTCTCCACAGCATGTCGAAAATCTCCCATGACTGAAAAGCAATCGTGAAGGAATTCTACACGCCTTGTAATGTGGGAGCCACTGCAGAGCCGTTGGCCGCCCACGATGCGGAAAGCGAGGTGCGTCAGCGTTGTCTCAAGTATCTCAGCGGACACCTGTGGTCGAGAACGCTGTGCCATTTGCGGGTTGTCTTCCCAAACTAAGGAAGATGTTCGGAACGTTCCGACCGTCCGAGAAGAAGGTTGCATCCTACATCCTCAATAACGCGGCGCAGGTGATCTACCAGTCAATCACCGAGCTTTCCGTCAACTCGGGTGCCAGCGATGCCACAGTGATACGTCTGTGCAACCGCCTTGGCTACAGCGGTTACCAAGAGCTCAAGATCGCTCTTGCTCGGGAGCTCGTATCGCCAAACAAGAACATTCACGAAGATATCGGCCCCAGTGACGACCTAGCAACGGCTGTCAGGAAGGCTTTTCAAGCAAACGCCCAGGCAATCAATGACACCCTGGACCTCCTCAATATGGAGTATCTGGCCAAGGCGGTCGACGCTGTCTCTGGCGCCCGGCAAGTATACCTCTACGGGGTCGGCACCTCCGCCTTGGCGGCGCAGGACGCGTACTACAAGCTGATAAGGGTCGGGATCCCGGCCAACTTTTTCGCAGACCCTCACATGCAGGCCATGTCTACCGTCCTCATGGGAGACAAAGACGTGGCTATCGGCTTCTCGCACTCGGGCAGCACGAAGGACGTCGTGGACGCGTTGTCCCTTGCCAAAGCGCAGGGCGCGCGCGTCATATGCATAACTAACCGCGGCAGGTCTCCGGCGGCAAAGATTTCGGACATCCTACTGCTCACCGCGTCAGAGGAGACCCCTTTCGGCAGCGGTGGCATGCCGTCCGTGATGGCGCAGCTCAGTATCGTAGACGCTCTATTCGTTGGGGTCGCTCTCAAGATCTACGACCGCGCGGTCCGCTTCATCGAGCGGACCGGTGAAGCTGTCAAGGGAAAGAAGTACTGACGATCGGCAACTGAGTGATCGGCAACTGAGTGGATGACTGCCGGTCCAGTTCATATGCGATAGCCGGTCGGTTCTGAGGTGGGCTTCGATATGCTCTATGTCGGCGCAGCCAAAACGGAGATAACGCCTGCTCTCGGGATTCCTATGGCAGGCTATCGGGCACGGGCTGGAGTGGCCGAAGGCGTCCACGACCCCCTGTTTGTGCGGGTGGTCACGCTTGACGATGGCGGGCGCGGGCTTGTGTTGGTCGCTCTAGACTTGTTTGCGGCGGGCGAAGCCCTTGTCGCCTCCATAAGACGGGAGACTATGTCGCGCCTTCGCGAGCTGCCTGGAGGCGGTGCAGACGTGGTCGTTTGCGCCACGCACACGCACGCGGGGCCGGCGGGGATTCTCTCCAATTCCGAAAACCACGACCGTGAGCTCGTGGGCGCGATCGTGTGCAAGGCCGCGGAGGCTGCGGCTGTCGCCTGGGAGACTCGCCGCCTAGGGCGCATCGGATTCGGCTCGTGCAGGGTTCAAGGGGTTGCGTGCAACAGGACGGATTCATCGTCCAGCTTCGACCCACTAGTGAGGGTGATGAAGCTCGAGGACGTGAGCGGGAGCCCTATTGCGTGCGTCATCAATTACGGGTGCCATCCGACGGTCCTGGGCCCGGAGAACCTTCTCTTCTCTCGCGACTGGCCTGGGTACACCCAAGACATGATGGAGGCCTCACGCGACCCCATCGGCATGGTGATGTTCCTCAACGGTGCGTCTGCCGACGTGAGCACTCGCTACACGAGACGCGCCTCGAGTTTTGACGAAGCGGAACGGCTCGGCCGGATCGTGGCCGACGGCGCACTTGGTGCCGCCCGCCAGGTCGAGTACGTACCGACGCAGCGGATATGCGTGTTGCGCAAGAGGGTCACGTTGCCTTGTAAACCGCCCGTATCGCCTGAATCCGCTTCTCAGGCGCTCAGAAAAGCCGAGGAGGAACTGGCGGAACTCAAGGCCAGCGCTGACGCGTCACCTGGCGAGGTGAGGCGTGCGGAATCGGCTGTACTGGCGTGGCAGATAGTCCTGGAGAGAAGCCGGGACCCTGGGGGGAAGAAAGAAGGGCTCCAGGCATCCGGGCTCGCAGACCGTCCGGACCCCGTGGGCTCCGCGGAGCCTGCAGACTCCGCGGAGAGCGAAGCTGTCAAGGTCGTTGAAAGCGTGAGAGAAGGTCTTACATGCGAGGTGTGTTTGCTGGATCTAGAGTCTGCCGTTATGGCTTTCGTCCCCGGGGAGGCGACCGCACGAACTGGAAGCCGCGTAGCGCGGAGGATCGCCGAGATCAGAGGACTTGCGACAGACCGGGTCTGGTTTATCGGCTATTCCAACGGCCATCTCGGGTACATCACGGACGCCGAGGAGGCACAGGGGGCTACCTCCTTCTCATACGAAGCGCTCATGAGCCGTGTCACGTCTGAGGCAGCAGGCCTGATCGAAGAAGAGATCGCGAATGAGGTGATAAAGGGGATGTCGGATAGGTGTTAGGTAGGAGATACTTCGAAAGCATCCGTGAACTCCTGGACGCTATAGAGAAGACGCAGTACGAGGCCATATGCAAGGCTGCCGATGCCGTGGCCGAGTCGATCCGCAAGGGCAAGACATTTCACCTGTTCGGCACAGGCCATTCGCACATGATGGCTGAAGAGGCTTTTTGCCGGGCCGGAGGACTTGTGCCAGTCAATGCGATCCTGGAACCTGCGCTAATGCTGCACGAAGGGCCCTTTAAGGCGACTGCGATGGAGCGACTCGAGGGTTACGCAGAGATCATCGTTGAACACGCGGGTATCGAAGAGGGCGACACGGTCATGGTGATCTCCAACTCCGGGAGAAACGTCGTGCCTGTGGAAGTGGCGCTTACCTCGAAGGGCCGCGGTGCACTGGTTATTGCCCTCACGTCGCTGGCTCACTCGAGCAAGGTTGCGTCGCGCCACAGCAGCGGTAAGCGGATATTCGAGATCGCCGACATAGTCATCGACAACTGCGGGGTGTTCGGGGACGCCATCCTTGAGGTGGATGGACTTTCGACCAAGGTAAGTCCCACATCAACCGTCACGGGAGCTGCGATCATCAATATGCTTGTTGCGGAAGTTATGGAGAGGCTGCTCCGGGCGGGGATAAAGCCGCCTGTCTTCATAAGCTCCAACGTGGAAGGCGGAGACGAGCACAACCAGCAGTGGGAGCCGAGGTTTGCGGGCGGATACGGGACCAGAAGGTAAGAACCAGGCATAGGTCAGCCCGCGTAGGACCGAGCGGGCAGGCGCATGAACGGCTAAGGATGGGAAGGGCTGAGGACATTGACCAGTGTACACAATACCGACCGGGCCCATATTCATAGGACATGCGTTATTGTAGTGGATTCCCTTGAGCGGAAGCGCTCCGCGGCCGTCCGAGACCTTCAGGAGTTCCTGCGGATGGCCTTCGGGGTGGATATCCCTGTAACGCTTGATTGCCCTGACCGCCTCCAAGGTGCCCCCGCCGAGAGAGACGAGGGAGATACAATCTCGCTGGATTTGAATCCTGAGGCGCTCGGGGAGGCGTCGGAGGAAGGCTACCGTTTGACCATCTCACCGAGAAGCGAGGGGCCGCACGTCGAGGCCAGGCTCGTTGCGGGGTCGCCAGCCGGCCTGCTCTATGGCGTCCAGGAACTGAAGCTGCGGTCAAGGTTCGAAAACGGCGTGCTTGAGGTTCCGGCGCTCGACATCTCGTCCTCTCCCGCCATGGCGGTGCGCGGGATAAAAGGGCTGCGGTGGAACCCATCGGATTACCTATCGATCATAGATTTCCTGCCTGCGTGTCGGTTCAATTTCCTGATGCTGTGCTACGGAATGGTGCCAGAGCACTGCCGCGAGTGGCGGAAGCCGTATTCAGACGAACATCTGCAGGCGGTTTCAGAAATAGTGCAGCGGTGCAACGAGAGGTACATTCGTGTATGCGTTGCTGTCAATCCTTCCCTTCGAAGTGACCCTCCAATGTGTTACTCAAGCGAACAGGACCTGGCGCTCCTTGTTGCGAAATTCCGGGCTTCATACAACCTCGGCGTGAGGACCTTCGCGCTTGCCCTTGATGACATCAACTTCGAGATGACACACCCGGAGGACAGGCGCGCATATGCGGGGCTGGGCCACGCGCATGTAGATCTCGTAAGGCGCCTCGACGATGCCTTGAGGAGTCTCGACTCTGAGAACAAGCTCATATTCTGTCCGACTACGTATTTCACCCGCTATGCACTTGAAAGGAAGGATTACACAGAAGCATTGGTGCACGGTCTGCCCGAGGATGTGGATGTCTTTTGGACGGGTCCCGAGTGGAACTCAACGATCGTCACCGGGGAAGATGCGCGGCTCCTCTGCTCCTTAGTTGGCAGGAAGCCGTTTCTCTGGCTGAACTACCCGGTGAATGACTATCTCGCACCACACCCCTGGCGTTTGTTGCTCGAGCCCGTGAAGCTATCGTGCACGGAGCTGCCCCGTTGGATCAAGGGTCTAGTATCTAACCCGATGCGGCAGGTGGAGGCGTCCAAGATTCCTCTGTGGACCATCGGAAGGTACTGTTGGGACCCTGCCTCGTACCGGCCTGAAGCGGCGCTGCAAGAGGCCGTTGCAATCGTCGCGGGGGCTGAGGCACGGGAGCCGCTCCAGTTGTTGGTGGAGGCCTACACGAGGTGCTATGACGCGCTTAGAGATACTCGTGACTACGCTGGTGATGTGGCGGCGAACCCCAGCTCACAGCGAGCTTCCGAAGACCTTCTCATGGCCGCAGCCATCATAAGAACCCTCATACCTGTCGTCAAGAAGCTGTTGCAAGACCAGCGCCTTGCCTCGGAGTTAGAAGAGGGCTTCAACAGGTTCTTGGCGTTCTGCGAGGCATACAACGCCTGGCGCTACTGCTGCGGACGGCGCCTTTCAGAAGCAGCCACGCAAGGCCACGATACCTGTGATGCCCGTGCTCTGGACGCCCTGAAAAGGTTCCTTCGCGCGGCAGACCTCGCAAGGCGCGGTTGGGATGACGGCACGCTTTCGGACGCCGCGTGGTACCTGCAAGAGATCAAGGCCATGGTTGGGTAGACTAAGCCTTCCGTTAACTTGCGCCAAATAGTAGGGGATGGGAGGTGGTGATCACAGGGTCGGATCGATGGGACGGACGCGGGTGACTCAAGCGAGGTAGGAGAGGTAGGAGACGGGTTTGTCAGAGCGCTGTTCTTGCCGAGACCTAATCGGAAATACGAGGAGGTAAGAGGAGATGCCACGGTTTTCGAGAGTACTGAAGCGGTTTGCCTTGGTCTCCGTTGCGTGTCTGGCGGTCATGCTGATAGCCGTTCCGCTGGCGAGCGCCGCCAAGAAGGTTACCATCACCTTCTGGCAGGCTGGTGGCAGCCCTGAAACCAGCGCGCTTGTGCGCCAGCTCATCGACGAGTTCGAAGCTGCGAACCCGGACATACAGGTGAATTTCCAGGCGATCCCGTGGGCCGAAGACCCACACACCAAGTTCCAGGCTGCCATAGTAGGTGGCACTATTGCGGATGTCTTCACCGTCGGTGACCCGTTTGAGCTCGTGCTTGCAGCGGCGGGCGGGCTGGAACCACTTGATGCATATATACCGCAGGCGACGAAGAACGACTTCTTGCCCCAGTTCATTGAGAGGGCCACGTACAATGGAAAGCTCTACGCTCTCCCGTGGTTTGGCACTGTACGCGCGATGTTCTACCGAAAGGACCTCTTGGCGGCCGCTGGCGTCCCTGAGCCGACGACCAGCTGGACCTGGGAAGAGTTCTTGACATATGCGAAGAAGCTGACACGCGACCTCAACGGCGACGGGGTGATCGATCAGTACGGGTTCGGGACCTCGGGGCGTTATGTCTCACAGTATCAGCCCTTCGTGCGTCAGAATGGTGTCGACTTCGTGGACGAGAAGCGGAACGTGGCTACCGCCAATGACGCTGCTGTCATTGAGGCTATGCAGTTCTACATCGATCTCGTTCGAACCCATAAGGTCACGCCGCCAGGCATAACCACGATAAACCTGCAAGAGATCCAGAAGATGTTCGCTGAAGGCAAGGTGGCCATGTTCTTCGACTGTGAGGACACTGCTGCGATGTTCTCCAAAGAGCCTGCGCTTACAGGGAAGTTCGGGATCGGCATGCTGCCGCACAAGAAGGGTCACGCGGCTTACGCGGGGACTGACGTGCTCGTCATGTCGAAGCAGTCAAAGAACAAGGAAGCTGCATGGAAGTTCATAGAGTTCTTCCTCTCGCCGAAGTGTATGGCTGAGTACTGCAAGCTCACCGGTTTCTCCCCGGCGAGGAAGTCTCTAGCAGAACACGGGTACTTCAAGGATCCCATCAGGCAGGCGTTTGCCAAGCAGCTCGAGGTCGGCGGGTACTTCTACTTCAAACATCCCAAAGCTTCGAGCTTCTCAAGCGCGATACGCGCAGAGGTTCAGGAGGCTATGGAAGGCAAGAAGACGGTCAAACAGGCCATGGATGACCTCCAGAAGAAGCTGGAAGAGATACTGAAACAGCCCTGAGATTCGATAGGGCGAATGACCGTTGGTGTGATGGAGCCTCCGCCGGGCTTGAGCCCGGCGGAGGCGGTAGCCTAGAAAGCGGGGGATACCGGATGAAGCACACGGTGACAACGCCAGGTGGCAGCGTTCAGACGACGGTGGCCCATGATGTCGCTAAGCCAAAGAGAAGAGCTCGGGCACTGGTGTACAGAGTTGGCGAGCTTCTGGAGTCGTACTCCATGATCGCTCCCGCCTACATGGTCTTCCTTGTGTTCATATTCATACCAGTGGCGTGGAGCTTCTACCTGAGCTTGTTCAACTACAGCATCTTGTCTCTTAGGCAGCCCCAATTCACCGGGCTCGCCAATTTCATCAAAATGTTCAAAGACAGCGTTTTCAGGGTCGCAATCTGGAACACCCTGCGTTACAGCCTGGGCACCGTGCCCGCACGCCTGGTGTTGGGTCTCGCGCTTGCGCTTCTGCTCGATCAGAAGCATTTGTCCGGCAAGAATCTCCTCCGGACTGTTTACTTCCTGCCCGTTGTCACCTCGATGGTTGCGGCTTCGATCGTGTGGACGCTGGTCTTCAACGCAAGCGAGGCCGGCCTCGCAAACCAGATGCTCAAGGCGTTGGGCTTCCCCCCGAAGGGGTGGCTTGCAGATTCCAGACTTGCAATGCTCTCCGTATGCATAATGAGCGTGTGGAAGGAACTAGGTTACGTCATGACCATCTTCCTTGCGGGCCTTCAGGGGATCCCGCCAGAATTGCATGAGGCCGCGGCGATCGACGGCGCAACAGGGTGGCAGAGGATCCGGTTCATAACCATCCCCCTGCTCAAACCAACGACTTTCTTCATCCTGGTCACCGAGGTCATCGGTTCTTTCCAGGTGTTTACACAAACGTATGTCATGACGGGCGGCGGGCCAGGCTACAGCACCACAACGCTGATCAACCTCTTGTACACAAAAGGGTTCTTCGAATTCGATATGGGGTACGCGAGCGGGCTCGCGGTTACGTTGTTCCTCGGTTTGTTGCTGTTGAGCTGGGTGATGCGCCGAGCCTTCCGGGCGGAGGAGATCGTCTACTAACTTTCCGGTAATAGGTTGGAGGTGAAATGCTTTGACTGGAGGACGCAGCGGACGCATTCAGGCATACATCTTGGAGGCACTCAAGTGTGCAGCCTTGATACTCGGCGCACTTGTGATGGCGGCACCGTTTCTTTGGATGATTTCGACTTCACTTGCTCCTGATTCGGTCATCATATCATACCGGCTGATCCCGACAGATGTCACGTTGGCCAATTACGTGAAGGCATGGAACTTCTCCCGCAGCTTCGATGAATCCGTAAGCCTTGGCACGTTCTTCTTGAACAGCCTCATAGTAAGCGTGCTCATCACGGGACCGGCGCTGATAATCGACTCTCTCGCAGGCTACGTCCTGGCTAGAAGGAGGGTCCCGGGGAAAAATCTTCTGTTCTACCTTGCCCTGGGAACCATGATGGTCCCGTTTTACGTGATCGCCATCCCGCTGTACCTGGTCGTACGGAGATTGGGGTGGTTGGATTCATATCAAGGCATGATCGTGCCGTTCCTGGCCAGCGGTTTCGGCATCTTCATGTTCAAGCAGTTCTTTCAGACGATTCCTCAAGACCTCGAGGATGCGGCGCGAGTGGACGGCTGCTCTGCGTTTCGCACATACATGTCCATAATGCTTCCTCTCGCGAAGCCGGTCACGGCCACCATGGCGATATTCAAGGCAATGTGGTCATGGAACCTCTTCTTCTGGCCTCTTCTCATCATCAACAACATCAGGCTCAAGACGCTTCCGCTGGCTCTCACGATGTTCAGGGGCCTGAACGTGACGCAGTGGGGGACGCTGTGTGCCGGGATGACTCTTGCAACTTTGCCGATAGTCATCGTGTACCTGTCGATGCAGAACCTGTTCCAAAAGGGCATTATGATCGGCTCGATAAAGGGTTGAGTCTTCTGGTCTGTCCATGACGGCCGCCCATGGCGAGGCCGCTGACGCCTATGCTGAGGCGTGCGATAAGCGTGCGGGAAAGGTGGGAGCTGAGATCTGTGGAGAGCGCAAGCAATTGCACAAGCATTGAGTCGGTCCTGGACTCTATGAACCTCAAGCAGAAAGTCGGCCAGATGATGATGGTAGGCTTCCCGGAGCCCTTTCACGGAGAGCTGCCGCCGGGGGTCAGCGAACTCCTTCGGGATCCCGGCATAGGCGGGGTTGCGGTCCTTGCAAGAAACGCAAGGACCCCGGAGTCGATGAGAGGTCTCACTACTGAGCTGCAAAGAGCAGCTCGTGCCGCAGGAGCTGCTGCGCCTCTATTCATCCACGGGGACAGCGAAGGCGGCATAGTCATGCAGGTGACTGAGGGCACTTGCACATTTCCAGGTGCCATGGCTATCGGGGCGACGGGCAGCACGCGGTATGCCTATGAAGCGGCATACGCAATGGGCTGCGAGGCTCTCGCCATGGGCATGAACATTGTGTCTGCGCCTGTTGCAGACGTGAACGCGGAACCCGACAACCCGATAATCGGGGTCCGGTCGTTCGGGGATGATCCCGACGAGGTGTCGCGGCTCGCCGAGGCCATGATCCGAGGATTCCGCGACGCGGGTGTGGTCTGTGAGGCCAAGCACTTTCCAGGTCACGGAAGGACGAGGTACGACACCCACGAGGACCTGCCGACGATAGATTTCCCCGGCGAAGACCTGGCAAGAGTGGAGCTCGCGCCATTCGCCGCAGCCATCAAGGCCGGCGTGCCGGCCATAATGACTGCCCACATCGCATACCCGGCACTCGGCGCCCCTCGCGGTGTGCCTGCGACGCTGTCGTGGGACATCCTGACAGGGCTTCTCCGCCGCAAGCTCTTGTTTGACGGGATCGTCATTACAGACTGCTTGGAGATGCGGGCGATCAAAGACAACTACGGCCCTGGGCAGGCTGCCGTGGCGGCTGTGAACGCCGGTGCCGACATCGTCTTGATGTGTCACACGTTGGCTCTTCAGAAACAGGCAATTGATGCCCTCATGACAGCCGTCGAAGATGGTACCATCCCGAGGGCGCGGATCGACGAGTCCGTGCGCAGGATCCTCCGTGCCAAGGCGACCTGGCTCGGCGATTTCGAGAGGGCCCAGGTCGGGTACAGCAAGGGGCTGGAGATAGTAGGTTGCGGGGAACACAGGCTCATAGAGCAGGAAATTGCTCGGGCCTCCATCACGGTTGTCAGGGACCACCGGGGCATACTGCCTCTGGCTCCGTCCACCAGTGATGCGTACGCGGTCGTGTACCCCTCAACCATGCCTCTCTTACGCGCAGAAGACGCTCGGGACAAGGTAAGCGTGCTTGGGGAAGCTGTCAGAACCCGTTGTCCTCGGACGAGAGAAGTGGACGTCCCTCTACGGCCTGCCGCCGAGGATATCCGTCACGCTGTGGGTACGGCACTTGAGGCTGACGTGGTCATCGTGGTAACGTCGTGCAAGACTCCGGCGGACGAGAAAGCTCAGGGCGCTTTGGTGAAGGCTCTGATGGAGACCGGTAAACCTATCGTGACTCTCGCCATCAGAAATCCATACGATTTACGAGCATACCCCGAGGTGGAGACCTATCTCGTCACGTATGGGTATCGCGATTGCTCGATACGGGCAGCGGCGGAAGTCATGTTCGGTGAGATACGTCCCCAGGGCAGGCTTCCGGTGGCAATCCCGGGGCTGTACCCAAGGGGGCATGGAATCCGGTTCTGATGCGTTCGTCGTCCGGACGGGACCATGTTCGCAAGGGAGAGAAGGAGGAAGGAAGGTAGCGGCAGTTTCTGAGTTCGAACTTGGGTTTCTGTGAGACGGTAGCCATGTTCTTGTGGGCAGGCAGTCAGGCGTGGTCTCGGGATGAGGCGCGAGTCTGAGGGTAGTGTAGAAGCCAGGTTCCTCCACGCAAGATTGCGCGTGGCGCACATTCATCGACACCATGCTTCTGAAAGGGAGGGTACCGTGCTATGACAGGAGCTCTTCGGAGAGGCTCTGTAGTCCTCGTTGCGGCTTTCTTGCTTGTGGTATTGGGCGGGGGCATTACCGTATCTGCTGCCGGAGGCCATCAGGAATATGGGGTCAGAGGGGTGTGGCTGTGGGGAAGCACTGTGCGAGACGTGGGTGCTGAGGCGATAGCGAAGGATTTGGAAGCAAACTACGTGAACGTGGTGTTCCTGCTGGTGAGAGGGACCGCTGGGACGGCGGGTTATAGTAGCAGCCTTGCCCCGGTGGTTGATCCCTCTAGAGATGTGCTTGCGGAGATGATAGCTGCCTGCCATCCCAGAGGGATCGAGGTCCACGCATGGTTTGTCTTCAACCAGGATAAGGCATACACAGATGCGCATCCCGAGGACCGCGTTTGGCACCGGGGAAAACCTGATTCAGGGGATAAGCCCTATGAGATCACCGATGGGAGAGTGTGTCCCGATTCTCAAGCTCACCTCGAATACACCAACGCGATGATCCGGGAAGTGCTCGAGAAGTACGATGTGGACGGCATTCATTTGGACTACATACGGTATGGGCACGCCGTGTACTGTTTCTGCCCCCACCACTATGAGAAGGCCGCCGAGCTGGGCATCGACATCGAGCGCGTGAGAGAAGCTCTAGGCAAGACGTTTTATAGCGGTTCATGGGGGGCGGCCGATCCTCAGTACGTATTCGACGCATACGAAAACGAGGCTTACCCGGAGCATCGCGACGTCAAGGCATGGGTGGACATGCGCGCTGACGAGGTGAGAGCAGCGATAGAAAGCATGCGGAGTGTCGTGAAGCAGCTGAAGCCGAACGTCGCGTTCTCGGCAAGCCTCATGCCTGAAGGCGCGCTTGCTGATTCCAAGACGTTTGCGCTGTGCCACTACGGGCAGCGGTACTGCGACGCGGACCTCTACGATTTCATTTGTCCCATGGCCTATCACGCTGACTACGGCAAGACACCTGCCTGGGTGGGGACCGTGACTCAGGGAGCCATTGCGGAGAGCGACGGAAAACCGAGAGTCTATGCCGGTGTTCAGGCCTACGGTAAGGTCACGCCTCAGGATCTGGCTGATGCCGTGAACACCGCCCGCGTGTCGGGGGCAGACGGCTTCGTTCTCTTCAAGTATGGGGATATCAGCAGCGAAGAATGGAGCGCGGTCAATCAAGCTTCTTGCGACATCGCTGAGGGCCCTCCCAGATGAACTGCCAACAATGGAGTTCGCTACGCCCGGGCGGATTTGCAGAATGTCCTAGCCAAGTTGCGTGCACAAGCTGCGTGCATATGAGGGAGTGATGAGTCCGTGGCAGGCGCTTGGGCTTCGGAAGGCGGCATCCCAAGGCTCGACGGCCCTCGGAGCCTTGCGGTCGAGGAGTTGGCGCAAGCAGTTGAGCTCTCAACCGAGGTCTTCGACCCGGGTGGCACAAGCATGAGGCTCCAGTTCCCGCTGCTGTTTGTGCCGGACAGCGTCGGGCAGCTGCGGGTGTTTTCCGAGGGTGGAAGGCTTGTCTCGCTCGTCGGGTGCCTACACCAGACGATCCTCGCGGAGGGTCATGACTTGCCGGTCGGGTCAATAGGGTCCGTATGCACGAGGCCCGAGTACCGGGGTCAGGGACTAGCGCGGAGGCTGGTCTCTGACGTGTTTGGGCGGCTTCGAGAGGCAGGGATCCCCGTGGCGTTGATATCCGGGGATCGAGGGCTTTACAAGCAGCTTGGATGCGTCGAGGCAGGGTGCTTCGAGCGGTTCGAGTTCACCGGCGACGACTGGGCCAGATTCCTGACGAATCGTGAGCGCAGAAGGACATCGCGGGATGGGGTATCGTGCCGTCCCTTTGAGGAACGTGACTTGCCCGTCCTGCATGAGCTGTACCGCAGAGAGCCCGTGAGGTTTTTCCGCAGCCTAGAACAGTTCGACAAGCTTATCTGGAAACACCCTCGATTGAAGCGGCTGCTCGGAGATGAGCGGATCGCTGTAGCATACAAAGAGCGTCCGGAGCGGGTGTCAGCCTACGTCATTTCGCGGGTGCGGGCTGTCCAAGCCGGCCTTACCAGGCTGCACATCGTCGAGTACGCTGGCGTCCGCGACGCGGTGATTGACACGATCGGCACTATCATTGGCGAGACCTCTCCTTCGGTCATCACGTTTACTCTACCCGCGCACGACGGGCAGTTGCTCGATCTGCTGACCGCGGACGGGCTTTCCGGGACGCGATGCACGCTGCCCGGACACACGCTCTACATAACCGACCCGGGGACCATCCTGGCAAAGCTGTCCTCATACATCCAAGAGCGAACTGGCATGGAGGTCGGCAAGGAAGTATTCATCGTGGAGGCCCCCGATGTGTCCGAGGGGCAGGAAGCGCGGTGGACCCTCCACGTGGGCGACGAAGCAGTCGAGATACCGAGCCGCCAGCACCTCACCCGGCTGGTTTTCGGCGGGATCACACCGGAAGACCTCGAGAGCATTGTCCCGCGCGGGGGAACGACGGCAAGGCGTTTGCTGGAGCGAGCCTTCCCCATACCGCTCCCGGTGCCCGGGTTGAACTACGTCTAGGTATGTCGCCAAGAGGTGGCGCCATCTTTCGGCGGAGGAGTCCTGCCCAGGGTTGCCGGTGCTTGCGCAACGGGGCATGGAGAATTCGGCTTTCCCACGCGCCGAATTCGAACGATGCGCGCCGCAAGCGCGCCACCTTCTTCTGTGGTCCCGCCTGGGCGGAGGTCGCGCTTGGCACCTGGGCGGAATGAGTCGTGGGCATGGGGGCTGCAGATATGCGCTTCTTCCTTGGACTGGATGGCGGGGGCACGAAAACCGCGTGCGCGCTGTGCGATGAGGATGGTCGCATCCTCGGCTTTTCCGTTGGGGGGCCGTCAAATCATCTTTCACTTGCGCGCGGCGAGGAGGCTCTCCGAGAGACCCTTATGGACGTGGTGGAAGACGCTTTTTCGCGGGCAGGGATCAGCCGCCCGAGGCTGAGTGCGGCGTGTCTCGCGTTGGCGGGAGTCGGGCTTGACGGGCGGAGCCCGGTCGCCGCGGGGGTGGCATGCGAGGTCGTGCCGGCGGCCGACATCGTGCTCGAAAACGACGCGGTTGCTGCGCTGGTCGGCGCCACCGCGAAAGACTGGGGAGTAGTCGTCATATCCGGGACAGGGAGCATTGCGGTGGGGATCGATCGGACGGGGCGAAGGGCAAGAGCGGGAGGCTGGGGCTACCTCATAGGGGACGAGGGCAGCGGCTATGACATCGGAAGGAGAGGGCTCACAGCGGTTGCGAGGGCACGCGACGGGCGGGGGAACTACACCATCCTCGTGGAGAAGGCGCTCGCCCACTATCGCCTGGACACGCCCGACGGACTCAGAAGCGTGCTGTGTCGCTCTGAGACGAAGGCGAAGGACATAGCGTCTTTCGCGCCACTTGTGGTCGCGGCAGCATGTGAAGGTGACGCTGAGTCGGTGGACATCCTCCAGACTGCTGGGAGGGAACTCGGCCTATCTGCCGTTGCCGTGGTGAAGGCGCTTGGATTGGAAGACGAGGAATTCGACGTGGCGCCCTGCGGGAGCGTCTTCAAGGCAGGCCAACTCGTGGTCGGTCCCTTTAGGTCTGAGCTACTCCGGGCAGCTCCGTCGGCGAGGATAGTGAGCCCACGCTTTCCGGCGGTGATAGGGGCCTTGATGATCGCGCTTCGGAGGTACGGCCGCGTCGTGGACGATGCGGTGCTGTCGAACATGGCAAGGGGCTGCCTCGAATGCGGGCTCCCAGTGAGGGATGCAACGTGCAACGGGAAGGATCAATGACGGACGAAAGCAGGATCCTCGAGGAGATCCGGGCGTGCGAAAGCGAGATCGTGGAAACGTATCGAACTCTCCATTCCATGCCCGAGGGGCCGTTCGAGGAGCACAGGACTTCCGCGTACATAGCCGACAGGCTTGTCGCTGCCGGCTTTCGGGTGGAGTCTGGCGTCGCGGAAACCGGTGTCGTGGCTACGCTGGGCCGACTCACGCAGCCCGTAGTCGCTCTGCGGGCTGACATGGATGCGCTGGAACACGAAGTCGACGGCAAGAAGGTTTTCATCCACTCGTGTGGACACGACGCGCACTCGACGATGGTCCTGTGGGCGGGCGAAATCCTTGCCAGGTGCTATCCGCGAGCCCGGGAACACCTGAAACTCATATTCCAGCCCGCCGAGGAGACGGGACTCGGGGCCAGAAGGATGGCCGAGGCCGGCGCGGTGGACGACGTGGCGGTGTTGCTGGGGATACACCTGCGGCCCGCGGCGGAGTGCCCCTTGGGCAAGGCGACCCCGTGCCTGCAGCACTCGGCAAGCCTTACCGTTCGATACAAGGTGACGGGCAAGGCCGCTCACAGCGGGAGGCCGCATTTCGGCGTGAACGCGGCAGATGCTGTCGCGGCGTCGGTCCTCGCGGTCAACAGCATCAAGCCAGACCCGTTGTTGTGTGCCACCGTAAACGTCGTGAGTCTCGAGGCAGGACTCGGCCCGGCGGGGATAATCCCGGAGTCCGGGACGATGGTCGTAAACATAAGGGCTGAGAATGACGGTGTAGCGTTCGAGCTGCTAAAAAGGGTGGACAGCGCTGTGTTGCACGCGGCTTCGGCTAACGGAGCCGTGGCGAAGAAGGTGTCAGTCAAGCATACCCCTGGGGCTGCCTACGACCCGGGAACCGTGGCAGCGGTGAAGAGAGCGATCTCCAAAGTCTTGGGCGAGCCCGGGGCGATCGATCGAATAACCACGCCCGGAGCTGAGGACTTCCATTCATACAGGCAGTACAAGCCTCAACTCAAGACGGCCTACGTCGGCCTCGGGGCCGATCTCACCCCTGGTCTTCACGATCCCCGGTGTGACTTCAACCTGAAGGCTCTTGCACTCGGGGTCGCCGTGCTGGGACTATCAGTCATAGAGCTTGCGTGCGGGCCAGGAGCCTGAGCCGGGAGCATGATCCGCCCGAGTCTTGCGAGCAGCGTTCCGCGAAGACGAAAGAGGATGCCGGCGAACAAGCAGACCGTCGTGCCCTTTGGGACTCGGGAGGAGCTTTGCAACCTAATTGAGGAAGAAGTTTGTAAGCTAGGGTCTCCAGGAGGGGCTGGAGTTCATGGTGGGAATCTATCCTCCAACGCCCCCCGAGGATATTGACGCGCTGCTGTGCGCCTTCGAAGAATTCCACACGTATTGGTGGGATGGACGGGCCAAGAGATCGGTGCCCTGAAGCTTTGGCCATTTCGAGCCTACCTAGCTTCAGGGTACCGCGTGTTGCGTAGGTGCAACGGTCCGAGAACCACCTGTCTGCTCTGCGGGGCATTACATGCCCACTACATCACCAGTCTCCAGGGAACGGATGGCCGCAAGCACGATCTCTAGTGAGAGCCTTGCATCCGCCGGGGTTGTTGTCTCCGGTCGTCTGCCATCCTCGACGCACCGGACGAAGTACGCGAGCTCCGCTTCATATGCGTCTTGCCGCGCCGTGTCCGGACGGAGCACCGTGCCGTCCTTGCGGTACACCGTAAGCGTCTTTCCGGCCCCCTCGCGGGCTTCGATGTTCACGCCCGCCCTCGATATGAACTCTGCCGTCCCGTTCTCGCAAACAGCCCGGAACATCATTGTGAACGGGAAGCCCGACGGGACGAGGAAGGTTGCCTCTGCGAACGCCGCGACGCCATCTCCGTAGTCCAGTGTGGTGAACACGTGGTTCCAGCCCCCATTGGCTGAGCGTTTTCCTCGGGCCACGACCGCTTTGGGACGCCCAAGGAGCCACGCGATGTAGTCGATATCGTGGATGTGGAGGTCCGGGACCGCCCCTCCGCCACGCCCGGGGTCCAGAAGCCATCCGTCCCACGAATACATCGGCTGTGTTCCAAGGCGCGCAGCCGAGAGTGCGACGGGTCGTCCCAGCTCACCCCGACGTATGAGATCCCATATCGTGACGTACTCTGGCCAGAACCGGAGCGTGTGGCCCACCATGAACGCGACGTCCGCACGCTCGGCGGCCTCTATCATGGCGTCGGCCTCCTCGAGGTTCATAGCCATTGGTTTCTCGCAGAGCACGTGCTTTCCGGCTCGAGCCGCGGCGATCACGTGACGAGCGTGGAGGTAAGTGGGAAGACACACATCCACCATATCGATGTCTTGCCTATGCAGGACATCATCCGCGGTCGCGACCACCTCAGCGCCGAGCCCGTCTGCCACTTCCCTCGCGCGGCCGCTGTCGTGATCCGCCACCGCTACGACTTTCGCGTTGGGTATGTGTGCGAATGCTTTGGCATGGACCTTGCCGATGAAACCGCATCCCAGGATCCCAATCCGTACCAAGTTCAACCCTCCCTTGTATGCTTAGCATGTGGACCCAAAAGGGCTCCAGGTAGACCGCCACGAATCTCCGATACTTTCACTTTTCAGCGCGAGTCCGGTGCGAGGTCGCCGGGCCTTTGGCCATGATCCTGTCCAGGCTCGACGAGATGTCGTAGATCATCTTCTCGGCATAATAGCGGTACGGCGGCATGATCTCGGCAATGAGATAACCGTCGTACCCGACGTCCCTGAGCGCCGAGATGACTCCAGGCCAGTTGACATCGCCGCGGAGGAGGTCGGTGAACCCTTGGATGTTGCCGATCTCAAGCTTGAAGTCCTTCACGTGGACCTTGCGTATCCTTGGGCCGAGGATCCTGATCCAATGCTCCGGGTAGCCCGAAACGAGCACGTTCCCCACGTCCATGTAAGAGCCCACCCTTGGGTGGTTGACCTCGTCGATGAAGGCTCGCATTTCCAAGGGCGAGAGGAGGAACTTGTTCCAAACGTTCTCAACTGCAATAGTCACTCCCGCTCTCTCCGCGTGTTCCACCAGGCACAGCAGCGACTCCTTTGCTCGCAGGTACGCGGTCTCGTAATCAACGGTCTCTGAACCTGGATCCCACGGCACGTTCACCGCGCCCGGGACGTACAAGATCGTGTCCGCCCCGAGCAGCGAAGCGAATTCGAGTTGCTTTCTTGCTATCTCTTGCGCCTTCGAGCGGACGGACGGATCCGAAGCCGTGGGTGAGTACTTCCAATAAAGCCCGGTGGCAAGCGACGGTATCTCGAGCCCGGCCTGCTTCGCTGCCTGTGCGATTCTGGAGACGTCTTGGATTGATGAGTCGAGAGAGAGCTCGCCCGTTTCTGAAAGACACAGTTCGATGCCATCGAAACCCGCGGCGGACGCCAGTCTCACGCACTCCTTGACCGTGTACGAAGACGGAAAAGACCACTGGTTTATGCCTTTTTTCACCTTAAACCCTCCTAACTTTCGGAGAATCAAGCAGAATGTGCCCCGGTTTTGCTCGGATTCGGCGCGCGAGACAGCCGGATCCTCCGCGCCCCGTCGTGCAAGCACCGGCAACCCTAGCGCCGTCAGGACCGGATTTCACCAACGCGCCCCGGTCGGGTCGCCATCCCCGAGTCCCCATCCCCGGGTGGAGCACTAGGAGCCCGCGGCCTCGGAAAACGAGAGAACGCTGACGACCTCGTGCTCAGCCGCCCCAATTGTGCCGCGCCGTCGCGGGGCGCGGTCACAGGGTGCGAAGCAGCTCGCGCCAGACCAAGGCTGCTGCTCCTATCAGTCCTGCGTCCTGCCCGAAGCTAGCCATGGTTATCGTCACACTGTTGGCGGGTTCCGAGAGGGCACGACGCTTTGCCGTCTCGATGGCCGCATCAACGAATTCCTTATCTTCCTGCGTGATCTGGCCGCCGATGATTATGCGCTCGGGATTGAACAAGTTGATGAGGTTGGCTATGCCGACGCCGAGGTATGTCCCTGCTTCCCTCACTGTCTCGCGCGCTCGCGGGTCACCTGCGCGCGCGGCGTCATGCGTAGCCTCGTCCTCACCGGGGGAAACCCGGGAGGAGACCTTGCTGGCTATCGCCTCGAGGCTTGCGAGACCCTCCAGGCAGCCCTGATTCCCGCACGTGCAGGGAGTGCCGTTGCACTCTATGCTCGTGTGGCCGAGCTCGCCAGCCATACCGGTGGCACCCGTGTAGACTCGCCCGTCGACGAGGAGCCCCACGGCGATTCCTGTGCCCACCCACACATAGATCAGGTTGTTGGCGTCTCTTGCGGTGCCGTACCATTGCTCGCCGAGGAGTGCCGAAGTCGTGTCCTTACCCACGAACACCGGGACTTCGAAGTGTCGCTGAAGGAGCGATTTGAGCGGGACCTGGTACCATCCGAGCCTCACGGATTTGACGATAGTCCCGGCCGCGTGATCGATGAGCCCCGGTGCGGTCACGCCTATCCCGACTATCGAAGCCCCGCCGACTTCGGGGCAGCCCATCATCTCCCGGATGGCGTCCACCATTCGCGTTATCATCAGGTCAACATCAGTCGCGATCTCCCTCTTGGACCGCCGCAGTACCTCGCCCTTCACGTTAGTCAAGGCGACCATGAGGTCCGTAGCGGCAAGGTCGACTGCGATCGCAAGACGCGAGGTCCGTTCGAGCTGCAATAGTCCTGGCTTTCGACCGCCCGTCGACCGGCCGGACCCCACCTCCTCTACGAGGTGGTCCCTCTGGAGTTTGCCCACGATGTTTGCTATGGTCGCCGTTGTGAGGCCGGTGAGCCTTGCTAGTTCAGGGCGGGAGATGGGCTCATGAACGCGAACGGCGCCCAGCACGAGACACCGGTTGCGCCTGCCGATCTCGATCGCGTTGCGTCCGTGTGTCGATGCAGAATCCATACCCACCACTTTTCTAAGTACTATGTTAAAGCGATTGATCAAGTCATCAGTTTGACGTTGACGGAGGAATTCCTTCTGTCCTCACGCCGAAAAAAGTACGTTCTCTTGCCATTCAGACGAGTAGGCTCATGCGGCCGTCGCGGCCGCCGCGTGCGACGTGGACGCGAGTGACGTACCCATGAAGACGTCGGGACTTCGGGTCGTATGTCTGGCGTGCGCGGCGTTTCTGGCCATCATCCTTGGTTCGGTCGCGGGAGCGGCTGAGAAGGCCGAGCTCACGTTTTGGAGCTGGCGGACCGAGGACATCGATGCTTACGCGAAGTCCATCAGGGCGTTCCAGACGAGCAATCCTGACATCAGCATGAAGTTCATGTCCTTCAAGAACACGGAGTACAACACGATACTCGCCACCGCACTCCAAGGTGGCACGGGCCCGGACATCATCCAGCTCAGGTCATACGGCGGCATGGAAGCCCTCGCAAACGCGGGGTATCTCGTTCCGCTTGGCACCGCGAGCGTCCCGGGGGGCTCGCGAAGTTTCCGGAGGACCTTCTCAAGCCCAACTTCGACACCTGCGGAGTAACGTCGCAGTTAGACGGCATATAGGTCGTTCATTTCGCCACTATGGATTCAAAGGCTCTGATTCGCTCGGGTATCGGTACCCCCAACACGTTCAGGATGGCCCGCTGCCGGTCAGTAGGAGTGGTGGTTGTAATCCACCGCCCCCGACCGATGGCGGTCTCGCAAGCGCGAATCTGGCTAAGTTCCTCTAGGGCTGTCTGTGCGGTGATGCCCAAGTTCGCCTTCTCGAGCGCTACATCGATAACACCCTCAAGGAGGTACGCCAAGACGCACAGGCTCAAGTGCGCCCGCACACGCTCATCCTTCCAGTGGTAGATCGGCCTTGCCTCCAGGGGGTTCTTGATGGTACGGAACGCATCCTCTACCTTCCATAGTCCCTTGTAAGACAGCGCCAGCTCCGCGGGTGAAAGTGCGGTGTTCGTCGTAAGCACCCACTTGCCGTCGTAGCGGGCGTCTTCACGAATGCGCGACTCGTTAAGCTCCACCTTGGCCCCATGGATGGTAAGATAACGCCGAGCTACGCTGTTCTTAAGAAGCGGGCCCACTCCCTTTGAAATCTCGGCCTTGAGGTATGTCACCATCGCCTCGCGCTCTTCTCTATCGCGAAGCTCCTCCTCGGGGTTGTAGCACACCACATACCGCTCGTCCTCCGGCATCCGTACCTCCTTGACGTGAAGGTTACGATCCACCACATGACAACGGCCGGCCGGCCCGTGATAGGACATCTCTTGTGGTAAGATGGCGCATCCGTGTCCCCGCGATATACCCGATGCCAGCGCTGCGTAACGCCGCAAGATTCGCCTCGCTCACCATCCTCCGGTCCACTACCACGGTGATCTCACCGACCGGAAGCCTCGAGCGAAGCTCATCCATGGCTTGCCTGAAGGCATAGACATCACTCGTGTTACCGGGGAGGATCATGTGAAACAGGGGATACCCCTCAGGCGTCACGAACAGCCCCAGGACCACCTGGGGACGGTCAGACCGCTTGTCTCGCGAGTGCCCAAACCGCGCAAGACCCAAAGGCCCGTCACCTTCGAAGTACACGCTCGTCGTGTCAAAGAGCACAAGCCGGAGGTCACTTACAAGGCGTGCGGTCACCCGCTCAAGAAGCCCAACCTGCACATCCTCCAGCACCTCATACACAAAGTCCAAGGTGCGATAGAGTTGATGAAGCTCCAGGCCTTCAAGGTCCGGGGCATAAACCCTGTCGAGCCACCGGATGGTGGCCCTCTCAGAACACGGATCCATTACCCTGCTGAAGACAATCGCACGAACACCGGCCTCCACATCGAATCCCAGGCGACGTCGGGCGGCAAGACCGCGGAACAGTCCGTCAAAGCCGAGGTGAGACCAGAGGTGCGAAAGCACGTAAACCGTCCCATACTCTCTCGCCTTAAGGATCTCCAGATCCTCGGCACTCGCCACCTTTGCCCGGCCGTAAGGGGCCAGCGATGCTATGAGCCGGTCTACCTGCCCAGGGTCGAGGAGATCCTCCCGGCCGAGGTTTGCCACTACTCGATGCCTGGGGCGGCCATCGCGCCAGACGCTCTCCACGAGCTGAATATAGATGCAGGTTTTGCCTCCAGACTTAGCCACTAGGCTTTCTCTGCATATATGGCCTTACACTGGGCAAACGCCACCGGACACATGCAAAGTGTCGAAGTTCGGTCTGGCAGGCTGGTGGCAACCCTGAAACCAGCGCGCTTGTGCGCCAGCTCATCGACGAGTTCGAAGCTGCGAACCCGGATATACAGGTGAATTTCATGATTGGCGACAACAACCGGCCGCGCCGCACTCTCGCCACAGTCTCAACCAGGCGCAGAGGCCCAATCACAAGTCTTGCGGATGCGTTGACGAAATGTTGGCAGTGATGTGGCAGGATTAAGTGAATCGGTGGCGAACACAAAATGTTAGAGCTAGATGAACGTGGCACGGAGATAGGGAGAGGGCCACTCATGGAGCATTTGCGCTTCATTTGTGCGCCCTCGTTCTCTGTCATGCCCGGTTTGGATGGAGGTGATGTCTTGGCGATACTAGGCCGGCTGCAGCCTGCGGCCGACAGGTCAGCCGGCCACATTGTGCAAGCTAGACGGATTCTGCTTGAAGGGGAACGCCACGATCGTCGCGGTTGTATCATGGCAGTTGGCCATCATCGAGCGGTAGAAGCGATATTCTGTGCAAGGAGGTAGTCTGATGAAAAGGCTTCTGGTGCTGGTCTTGGCGGTCATAATGATGGCGTCTGCGACGCTTTCAGCCGCTCCGGCGAGGATCGAGCCTGAGCTGAGCGTAATTACCCCCGTTGCCAGTTTTGTCAGCGTAGCTGCACTCGATGCTTTTAAAGTGTGGGCCAAGGAGAAGTACGGTGTCGACGTAAAGACCAACTATACCGCCAAAGGCACTCAGGTGGCGGTAGGCTTGATCCGCGAGTGGGGTGCGAACCCCCAGGCCGACATAGTGTGGGGCGGCGAGACGGTACTCTACGACATGTTGGCAGCTGATGGATTTCTGATCAAGCACGAGGCTCCTAAGCAACTGCTGGACCGTATACCCGGTACTATGGGCACACCCAAGCCCATGCCTCTGAAGGACCCCAAAGGCTTCTGGGTCGGCACTGCGCTTGAACCCTACGGTATCGTGTACAACGAAGGCCTTGTCACAAGGCGGCTGCGAGCCACACCGCCCAAGACGTGGGAGGACATGCTGGCCAATCCTAAGTTCAAGGGCCAGATAGCTCAGTGCACGCCTGACAACTCCAGTTCGAACCATGCGACCTACGAGGTCATTCTGCAGAAGTACGGCTGGGAGAAGGGCTGGGAGTGGCTTTCGAAGTTGGCCGCCTACACCGGACAGTTCGTCGCAAGGTCAGTCGATGTTCCCGGCGTGGTAGCCAAGGGCGAATATGCGCTAGGCTTTGCAGTCCCGAGCTACATGGCGTTTGAGAACTTCCTCAACGGAGCCGACATCAGGTTCATTGCCCCTCCGGGAGCATATGTCACACCTGAGCCGATAGCCATAATCAAGAACTGCAAGAACCCCAATGCCGCCAAGGCTTTCATCGAGTTCCTGCTCACGGACGAAGGTCAGAGGTTGTTCATCGACCGCGGTCTCTTCCCGGTGGTGCCTGAGCTGCGCGTGGAAGGCCCTCCCGGATCCACTGCTGAGCTTGCGGTCACGTTCTATGGCGGTCGGAGGAGCTACTTTGAGGGCACCGTGGAGAACACTTACGACAACGCATTGTCGCAGAGCAGAGAGAGCGAAGTCAACAAGTACTTTAGAGAGAACATCTTTGCCAAGCTAGATGCTCTGAAAGCCAAGTACTGATCAGCTTGATATTGTGGATTTCGGAGAGAACCTACGGGCGAGTTCGTCTCGCCCGTGGGTTTACTCTGGGCAGTTGCTTGACTTGAGGTGAAGTGCATGGATATTAGGCTCACTGGGGTCACGAAGAGGTTCAAGAATGTTGAGGCGCTGAGCCGAGTGGACCTGCACATAAAACACGGCGAGCTCTTCACCTTGCTTGGACCTTCGGGCTGCGGAAAGACAACTACCCTACGCCTTATCGCCGGTTTCTATACACCTGACGAGGGCAAGATCTTGTTCGGCGACCGTGAGGTCCAGGCCATCCCAACATCCAAGCGGAACATCGGCATGGTGTTCCAAAACTACGCCCTATGGCCTCATATGACGGTGTACAGGAATGTGGCATACGGTCTGCAGTTCAAGAAGGTCCCCAAGTCCGAATGGCCTGAAATTGTCAATGAGGCCCTCACCAAGGTGGGGCTGGTGGGTTTCGAGACTCGTTATCCAGGGCAGTTGTCTGGAGGCCAGCAACAGCGTGTGGCGCTGGCAAGAGCACTCGCGCTCAACCCGGACGTCCTGCTCCTCGACGAACCTCTGTCCAACTTGGATGCCAAGATCCGAGGATCAGTGCGCGCGGAAATCCGTAAACTGCAGCAGTCATTGGGCATCACTACGCTGTATGTCACTCACGATCAGGAAGAAGCCCTCACGCTTTCGGACCGCATCGGCATAATGTGCGACGGCAGATTGGTTCAGGTCGGCACGCCACACGATCTGTACGAGAGACCGGCGACACGCTTTGTGGCTGATTTTATCGGCACTAACAATCTTGTAGCCGGCACTGTGGAGGCTGTTGGCGAAGACATCACAGTCGTCACGGAGCTAGGCACAATCATAGGGTACAGCCACTTGACGGTCAAGCCTGGAGACAAATGCACTGTGGCATTCAGACCCGAAAACGTGGTAGTCCACACTGCACAACCTTCTGGGCAGGCTGGGCAGGACAACATCATACGCGGCAAGATAGGTTTTGCCAGCTACATGGGGAATACCCTGCGTTACGAAATGGAGCATGCGACCGGCCTCGTACTCAAGGCGGACATCAGGAACCCTCTCCATCGTCAGGAACTGGGTTGGGGCACCGATGTGTACTTCGCCTTTCCGAAATCTGCGGCACTTGTCATACCGGACTAGCGTGTTGGCCTTGACCATGGACAGGCAGGTGGTTGTCTGATGTCTCCAGGCAAGACGATGACCGGTTTGGGGAGATGGCTGAGGACGTCCAGACCATGGGTATGGCCCATATACCTGTTTCTGCTCGTATTTGTCATATTCCCTCTCGTGAAGCTATTTGTCGACTCGTTTTCCACGGCCGACATACCGCTTTCTGCACTCAACGAAGTGGTTCTCACAACCGATCTTCTTGAGGAGAGGGTGCACGCCGGCGAAATGGAAGGCGCTTCGGCGGCTGCCCATGACATAGCGCTTCAGCTAAGCAGGTCTGTTGACACCATCGACCGCGTGATAGGAGCGCTTGACAGGGCAACTTTCCCTCAAGATGAGTTGATAGCGAAATGGCAGGATGCCAGGGACCGTGTGGCGCAGAAGGCGTCATCGATGGCCGAAGTTCAGCATGATCCGGAGGCCGCCTTGGCCGAAGCCAAGGAAGCCAGGGCTTTGGTCCAGGAGGTTCTGCGCTTGCCGCGGCAGACGTTCTCGCTCAACTATTTCCTGGACGTGTTCAGAGACAAGCAGTATATGAAGGCCTTGGCCAACTCCATGCTACTGGGGTTCGCCACGGTGATCACCACATCGATCATTGGCTTTGCAGTGGCTTATCTGCTTGTCAGGTATGACTTCCCCGGCAGGAGGGCCCTCAGTTTCCTAACTACCGTGCCTATAGTCATGCCCCCTCTAGTAGGTGTGTTGGGCTTCATCTTCATCCTGGGCAGAGGGGGCACTGTGAACGAGCTCCTCTACCAACTGGCGGCAGCGCTGGAGCAGTCGTGGCCCACGTTGTCTAGTTGGCTGTACGACCACTTGCCGTTCAACTTCGTCTATGGATGGCATGGACTATTGCTGGTGGAGACGTGTCACCTGTTCCCGCTGATTACGCTGAACGTCTTGGATTCCCTGAGCAAGATCGACGCCTCACTGGAGGAGGCGGCAGAGAGTGTTGGGTCCATCGGCCTTAAACGCCTGTTTGACGTGACCATTCCGCTTACCGTACCGGGTTTCGTCACCGGAGCGTTCTTGGTGTTCATCGGAGCTTTCGCAGACTTTGCTGCCCCCATGGTGGTAGGGTTGACCAACTTCATCGCGCCGCTGGCATACATGGATATTCAGCAGTTCACGGACAGACACCTGTTCAAGATGGGCATCACAGTGGGTGCCGTCATGGTGGTTCTGTCGATAGTGTTCCTACTGATAGCCAAGAAGTACGTGACGCTGAAAGACTACAGCACTCTCTCGTACAGGGCAGTGGAGAGGAAACCGCTCAAAGGCAAGTGGGCGATGCTGGCTCTGGCATTCCTGAGCCTGCTCCTCTTCGTGAGCTTCATGCCTTATGTAGGCGTCGGCCTAGCCTCATTTGCGCGGAGTTGGTCCATGTCTCCTCTGCCTTCGTCGTGGACCACGGTCCACTACAAGAAAGTGTTGTTGTACGCGCCGGGCTACATCATCAACACGTTCCAGTTCTGCATATTGGCCATCATCATGTGCATCCTGATCGGGGTGCCAGTATCGTGGATCATGGCCAGGACTCAGATGCGCACCCGCGGCGCGTTGGACGTCCTGACAATGCTGGTGCTGGCCCTGCCCGGCACCGCGCTAGGGATCGCGTACATCAGGGCCTTCAATACCCCGATACTCTTCAAGATACCTCTGGCGAACATATGGATCATACTGCCAATAGTGTTGGCCGTGAGGCGACTTCCTTACACGGTGCGGTCGTCGTATAGCTCTCTGCTGGTAGTGCACCGTTCGATGGAGGAGGCGGCCGAATGCGTGGGGGCGAGTGGACTGAAGATCTTCAAGGACATTACGTTCCCACTTATCTGGAAGGGAGTACTGGCAGGGGCGCTGTTCTCCTTCATGACATCGATACAGGAGAGCGCGGCTTCAATCCTGCTTTCGATACCAGGATGGGAGACCATGACTATGGGGATATTCACCTTCTATACGGGGGGCACTCACGGAGACGCAGCAGCGCTGGGCTTCATCCTCATAGTGGCGGGCGTAATCACCCTATTCGCAGTGAACAGACTGAGCAGCGCCGCGAAGGGCGGGTTGTTCGGCTAAGGCCTTCGGACACTGCTGGGCCGCGAGGTGAGGGGGACCCGGCAGACGCCGGGTCCCCATGAACAATCGTGACAGAACTGTTCGACCATCCTCCCGGCGCGTGTACCGCCGTATGCTGCGCCATCTTTCGCCGTGCACGGTCCCGCTCCGGGCCAGGGCAGCTACAGACATCTCTAGACCAAGTCATGAAGGCAGCAACACCGTGAGCGCACATTCCACGCTCCGACCGGGGACAGTTCACTGCCACGGATGACGGCCACGGAAAGCTGTCCAGAGAAGACGCAGGCCGGGGTAGTTGGCGAGCACAGCGAGGCAAGTGCCTTGTGAGGGTATAGGCTGGTGAGTGGAAAAAACCGATAACCGATGCTGGTGTCAGGCAGGACTCTACTCCATTACGTAGAATACTCCTTCAAACAGTATAAAGAGGAAAACAGGTACGCTATCGAGCGGCTTGTCTCGGTTTCGGCTCGGAGATGAGGAGAAGGCTGAACCAGAAGTCGGTTGCTTCTGGCTCTTCGCTTCTCTTTGTTTTGTGACCGTCTAGCCACGTATGCGGTCGCTTGCCGTTTTGGCTCGACTTGGCTCTTGTGAGGTGGATAGGTGCGCCTGGTGTTCGGTTCAGTTAACGTTCACTACGTCATAGGCAGATTGGGGCGCAGGGTAGGTGAGGTTGCTTGGCCTGCGCACCGAGGAGGCGAAGACCATGAGAGAAAAGGGCAGCCGACAGACTCTCATGGGGACGGCACCCTTGCAGCACCTGGCGGAGCATCCCGTAATTCCAGCAATCAGGCAGGCGGCGGAGATAGATGAAGCTGCAAGCTGCGGCGCACGGTTAGTGTTTTTCTTGACCGGATCCATCTATGACGTGCGTGACGTCGTGCAGAGGGCTGCAGCGCACGGTCAGCAGGTCTTTTGTCACGTGGACTTGGTACAAGGCATCGGGAAAGACCCCGTCGGGATGAAGTGGCTTGCCAGGGAGATTGGCGTGAGAGGGATTCTGACGACAAGGAGTTCGCTCATCAGGGCCGCCAAAGATGAGGGGCTCATTGCAGTGCAGCGTCTTTTCGTCCTCGACTCGGAATCGCTTAGGACAGGTTTATCAGTCGTTGCGTCGTCCCAGCCGGATGCCGTAGAGATCCTACCTGCACTCGTCCTTCCGAACATCATTCATAGGTTGCCCGTGGACGAGATCTCACCGTTCATCGCGGGCGGCCTGGTGGAGAGCATGTCGGAAGTGGAGGCAGTGCTCGCTACTGGGGCTCTTGGAGTCTCGACTAGCAAGAGGGAGTTGTGGCGCTATGCTCGCGCGTAGGTCCGCCGCGCTATCTTCACTGCCGAAAGTCCTAGGTCTGATTGTCAGCGTTGTGTGCTGTCTTGCAGTGTCGGTGGGCGTGGGCCCGGCCTCGCTTGGGCCGGACGGCTCTCGAGCTCTGGCTGTCGCGGCGACTGTCGTCTCCTTGTGGGCGGCGGGCACTCTGTACCCTGCAGTGACGGCCCTGGCGGGGTTGTTCTTGCTTCTGGCGATGCTGCCGCGTCTCGGCCCTTTGGCTCTTCTTGCAGGCTTCTCTGAGCCGGTGTTGTGGTTCCTTGTCGGCGTTCTCGCGCTCGGCTCGGCGGTTGCATCAAGCGGCCTAGCGCACCGTATGGCGAGGTTCATGGTAGCCCTCTGCAAAGGGAACAGCTTTCGTCTCATGCTACAGTCGGTCGCGTTTCTACCGTTGATGACGCTCATTGTCCCTTCTGCTTTGACTAGGAATGCGATTCTGATGGCCCCCTACAAGAGTGTATTGGAACATCCTGCATTCCGAGGGTCGAAGAACCTCGCAAAGGCTGTGGCCCTCATTCTCGGAATGTTGAATCCCATGGCTTCGTCGATGATCCTCACGGGTGGGATTGCACCTGCCCTGGCAGCGAGTCTGCTCGGAGGCGGATTCACGTGGTTCCGCTGGCTTGTCTTGATGGCTGTCCCGTATGCTATGGCGATCCTATCGGGCTCTGTCCTCATTCTGTTTCTTTGCCAGTTCCACAAAGGTAGTGAAAGCGCCCTTGTGAATAAGCCGGTGTGGTTGGGACACGCCCCGGATGTCAAGATAGGCGAACTCCTTCCCTCCGACGAGCGGCCAGGTGTGGTATCAGTTCAAGAGAGGAAGGTCATGGTCGCTCTTGGCCTTGCGTGCGTTCTCTGGCTTACTGACTACATACACCATTGGAATCCAGCAGCCCCAGCACTGCTGGGTGCGGTTCTCGTGCTGAGTCCCTGGTGCGGCACCATGTCATGGCACGAGTTCGCCTCAAACGTGTCTTGGTCGCTGTTCGTGGTGACTGGTGCCTCTCTCTGCATAGCGCACGTCCTTGAGTCGACAGGGGCATGCGCCTGGCTGGGCAACGTGTTGACTATGGGTATCCTTCGCTGTCGCGTACCTTCTTACATGATGGTCTCGTCAACGGTGCTAGTGTCGGTTCTTGTTCATGCGGCAATCCCCAGCATCCCGGCATGTTTGGCACTGCTTTTGCCTATAGTAACGGGGTTTGCGCGACAGGCTGGTTTAAACCCACTTGTACACGGCCTGGTTGCTTTGATATCAGTGGATTCTGTGGCGCTATACCCTGAGCAGAGTGCAACCGCACTCATGGTGTACGAGCAGCACGGGAATTTGACTCGCTCTGATGTCTTGAAGTTCGGCCTTGGGATGCTTTTCGCTACGTTGCTTGTAGTAAACTTCATTGCTGTCCCGTGGTGGGCGATCCTCGGACTCGTACCTTGAATGGGGCCACTGCTCCGTCGGGTCGCGGAGACGGCGCGGTTGCGGCGCGCCTCGTTCGAATTCGGCGCTCAAGGCAGCCGAATTCTCCGCGCCCCGTCGTGCAAGCACCGGCAATCCTAACGCCGTCAAGAAGGGAGACGACGACTTATGGCGCCATGCCCAGTGCTTCGCGAATCGTTGGAGAAGGCCGCGCGAACCGTTGGTGCGCGAGGCGTCAGGCTATTCGCCGCCAACAAGCTGGGCGGAGCCAGAATGGGTGGATTCTATGCTTAGCCTGAACTCAAGACCAATGTATTCGAAAGCAGTTTCCAACTCAGACCCTGGCACGGAGCGCTCTTGCCCTTCCGTCGAGGACTTCGAGGGGTACATTCTCGACCTGGATGGCACCGTGTATCTCGGTGACAAACTGATTCCCGGCGCGCGAGAGACGATAATGGGCCTCCGGGCGATGGGCAAGCGCATAGTCTTTCTCTCCAACAAGCCCATTCAGAGCAGGCAAGAGTACGCCGCCAAGCTCACGAAACTCGGCATACCTACGCCAGAGGATGATGTCATAAACTCATCTCTGGTGATGGCACGCTATCTGGCGGACTGTGCACCAGGCTGTCGAGCGTTCGTCATCGGGGAAATGGCGCTTGTTCACGAGCTTCGGGCGGCCGGCGTGGACGTTGTGGAAGACCCGACAACACTCGGCGCCCATGTGGACTACGTCGTCATCGCGTTCGACCGGACGTTCACCTATGCAAAACTGAACCACGCTCTCCAGGCCGTGAGGTGTGGGGCTCGGCTGGTGGCTACGAATGCTGACAGAACCTGCCCGGTGGAAGGGGGGGAGATTCCTGACGCCGCAGCGATGATTGGGGCAATCGAAGGTACGACCGGACTCAAGGTTGAGTTGGTTGTAGGTAAACCGAACCCCATGATGCTTCAGACTGCACTCGGCCGCCTCGGCCTTGGGCGAGACCAGTGTCTCGTAGTGGGTGATCGCCTGGAGACCGATATATTGATGGGGAAAAAGGCGCAAATGGCCACGGCTCTAGTGCTGACTGGAGTAACTCGTCGGGAGGACCTGTCCAGGTCAGCGATTCAACCTGATTATGTACTGGACTCCATAGCAGCCTTGCCATGCCGGCGGCGCGAGTGGAAGGAAGGGTTTTGCTCCAGAGGCTGAGAGTCAGGCGGAGCGGACGGGAGACTTTGAGAGAGTCCTATCTGCCAAGCTCGTTGCTCGACAGCGCGCTAAGCTGCCCTTGCTTGCTGCGTGCGCAACGGGGCTTGTTGCAGGCTGGACTTTTCTTTATGGCACGGGGGCACGGAAGACGGAAAGACGCGCATCACGGGGGGATGTTGGGTTGCACGGTACACGGTCCACGCAGTCGACGATAATGAAAGCTGACGTAGCAATCGTCGGAGCTGGCGTGATCGGCGCCGCAATTGCGAGGGAGATGGCTCGATACGATCTGGCCGTGGTCCTCCTCGAGCGCGAGGTGGAGCCAGCCTTCGGCACGAGCAAGGCCAACAGCGGTGTTGTGCATGCGGGGTTCCACTCGGATCCCGGGACGCTGGGAGCCTCGTTGTGCGTTGAGGGGAATGCCATGTTCGATGAGATCGCCGAGGAGCTGTCCGTGCCGTTCAGGCGCAACGGGTGCCTCATGGTCGCCATGTCTCCGGAGGAGGTCGACGTGTTGCGCGAATACCTCGACCGGGGGCGCCGCAACGGCGTGCCGGGCCTTCGCCTCCTTGATGCCGGTGAAGTCCGCGCACTGGAGCCCGGGCTCGCCCCGGAAGTCGTGGGTGCGCTCCACGCTCCGACCGGCGGGATCGTATGCCCGTACCAGCTCACCTTCGCCCTGGTTGAGAACGCCGTGGCCAACGGCGTCCGCTTCATGGCGGGCTCGCCGGTCACCTCGCTTCACGTGAGAGAAGGCCGGATCGCTGCTGTCGAGACGGCCGAAGCGATCATCGAGACCACATGGGTGGTGAATGCCGCGGGGCTATTTGCAGACCAAATAGCGGCCATGGCAGGGGACGAGTCCTTCGAGATACGCCCGAGGAAAGGCGAGGAGTACTTGCTGGACAAACGCGTCGGGAGCCTCGTGCGGTCGACGGTGTTTCCGGTGCCGACCCCGGTGTCCAAGGGGATCCTAGTGATCCCCACGGCGGACGGGAACATCATGGTCGGACCCACCGCTGAAGATGTCAGCGACCGCCTAGACCTCGCTACGACGAGAGCGGGGTTTGAAGCAGTGTTCGCCGCCGCTCGTCGCATGGTGCCGGCCGTCTCCCCTCGCGACGTCATAGCGTCCTTCGCGGGCCTGCGCGCGGCGTCTTCCGAACGCGATTTCATCATAAGGCCGTCCGGGGTGACTAGGGGCATTGTGCACGTGGCTGGGATAGAGTCACCCGGTCTCACCGCAGCGCCCGCCATCGCGCGCATGGTGGTCGGGATCCTGCGCGACGAGGGGCTCGAGGCGCGTGCCCGCCGCGGGTTCAACCCCATCCGTCCCGCGCCTGTGCGGTTCTCGCAGCTTTCCCACGCCGAGCAGGCCCGGCTTGTGGAATCAGACCCTTCGTTCGGTCGCATCGTGTGCAGGTGTGAGACGGTGACCGAGGCCGAGGTGCTGGACGCCATCCGCAGGGGCGCGAGGACGGTGGACGGGGTCAAGCTTCGAACGCGCGCAGGAATGGGAAGGTGCCAGGGCGGGTTCTGCATGCCAAGGGTGATGAAGATACTCAGCCGGGAGCTTGGGGTTCCCCTGGAGGCGATCACGAAGCGAGGCCCAAGCTCGCCCATCGCGCCGTACCCGGCGAAAGCCCTCCTGCGCGAAGCCCAGGAGGAAGCCGACGATGGCCCGGGGCCGGCCGTGGCCCATGTGTCGCATCATATGTCACCAGCAACAGGGAGGTAGGTTCTTTGAAGGCGTTTCCAGGACTGAAGGGAAAGGATCTGCGCAAAGATCTTCGCGCGGACGTGGCGGTGATCGGCGGTGGCCCCGCCGGGCTTGCCGCTGCTGTCGCCGCGAAGCGGGCTGGGGCGGAGCGGGTCGTGGTCATCGAACGCGACGTTCGTCTGGGCGGAATCCTTCCTCAGTGCATACACACGGGGTTTGGGCTGAAGTGGTTCGGCGAGGAGCTCACAGGCCCCGAATACGCTGCTCGGTTCGTCGACGAGGCGGCCTCGGTGGGCGTCGAGTTCATGCTCGAGACCATGGTCCTCGAAGTCACGCAAGAACGTCGTGTGGCGGCCGTGTCGCCCCGCCATGGCTTAATAGTGCTCCAGTGCGGTGCCATAATCCTCGCCATGGGGTGCCGGGAGCGCCCGCGCGGGGCGCTCGTGCTTCCCGGCACGAGGCCGGCGGGGATATTCACCGCAGGCACCGCCCAGAGGCTCGTGAACATCGAGGGCGTCCTGCCGGGGCGACAGGCGGTCATTCTGGGATCGGGCGATGTCGGCCTCATCATGGCCCGGCGACTCACCCTTGAAGGGGTGAAAGTCCAGGCCGTCGTGGAGATCATGACGTATCCGGGCGGGCTTGCCCGGAACGTACAGCAGTGCCTCCGCGACTTCGATATTCCGCTGTACCTGGGCCATACCATCTCCCGTATCCACGGCCGCGACAGGCTGGAAGGGGTGAGCGTCGCTCCCGTGGACGACGCGAGGATGCCCATCGCGAGCGAGGAGTGGTTCATCCCCTGCGATACGCTGCTCTTCTCGGTGGGCCTCATCCCTGAGAACGAGCTTTCAGCTGCGTGCGGCATCGAGATCGATCCCGCCACGGGAGGGCCTGTCGTGACCGACGAGATGGAGACGAGCGTGCCTGGCATCTTCGCCTGCGGAAATGTGGTTCACGTGCACGACCTCGTGGACCACGTGACCGAGGACGGCATGGTGGCAGGCGCTGCCGCCGCCGCTAGAGCGAGGGTGGAAGCGCGGACCCCGGTCCTTGGCGAGGTGGGCAAAGATGCGGGACTTGAGTCACTCCAAGTGCTCTGCACCACGGGGGAGATCCGGCCCGGCCGAAACGTCCGGTACGTGGTCCCGCAACGATTCGTCCGGCACGGTGATGCACCTGCAGCGGCGGCCGCCGCCGCGAGGACCCTCACCATATCCCTGCGTCCAAGCGAGCCTGCGGAGAACGTGGTGCTCGAGGTGTCGATCGCCGGAAGGGTGTTGCGGCGTCAGAGAAAGCAGAAGGTTCGTCCTGGCGAGATGATACAGGTGAACGTGGACAGGCTTGCGATCCCGTCCGAGAAGGGTGACACACTGACCGTGTCCATAGTGGAAAGATAGTCGCATAGTAGAGAGATAGTCGAAAGGGAGGCGTGACTCTGCGTGCGCGGGGATTCGAGCGAGTTCACGGTGACGTGCGTCGTCTGTCCTGTTGGGTGCGAAGTCACTGTCCTGGACGCGGCGGAGGTAAGGGGCAACAAGTGCGACCGGGGACGAGAGTATGCGCTGCTCGAGCGGTACGACCCGAGGCGGGTCTTGACATTCACTGTGCGCACAACGTGTCCCGATCACCCGCTCCTTCCGGTGAAGACCGACCGGCCGATTCCCAAGCACCTCCTTCTGAAGACTGCGAGGCTGCTGGCTGAAAAGTGCGTCAGCCCGCCGGTGAAGGCCGGCGACGTGGTGGTCCGCGACGTCTTGGGCACCGGTGCGGATGTCGTGGCCACGAACGACCTCAGTGGCTCCCTCCATCTCTCTTGCAGCTCCGTTCTACCGCAAGAGAGCAGGGAGCCGCAACCTCAAATTCCACGGACTTAGGGACATCCGCTTGTTCGGACGGCCCAAGGGGTTAGCTAAGTAGTCCTACCGCCAGTGCTCGTACGGAAGCGCATGTATGCAAGGATGTCATCTCGAACATCCCTCAACAGCTCTGCAGCCCTCGGAAGACGCTTCCAGAGGCGCTCCGCACCAAGGGCTCCGGCCACTTGCAGCCTCCGTCTCCTCACCCACTTCCTCACGCCTCGCTGCTGCGTCTGCCGATTCTACACCACTACCTGGACTGTAACTTCTCATGCGTGTTGTGTCTTCACAACGCGCATGGAACACCAGAGTGGTCACATTCGCACATCCGTACAAGATCGTGCCAGCTTGACGAATGGGCTCACGAGACGATAACTCAGGACCATGACCAATACGCGAAGTTCGAGAGGAAGCCGGTCATGTTTCTCATCGTCTGCCTCCGGCATTCCAAGTGTGCCCGCCGTGGGATTCCCTGGGGGCGGGCGCTAGACGGACGCCAGACGGTTCCTGCACGCGAGGTCACAGAACCTCATCTCACGTGGCGCCGTGGTCGAGTTGTGGTCGAGTTGAGGACCCCCTTTCAGTCCCTCCTTTTCCCACCTCGAGTGGCCTAAGAGGTGTCGAGAACCGGGGTCACTCCGGACCTTGCACATCAGTCTTGGCAAGAGCTTCACTTGATGGAAATTCATTCTTGACCTCATTGCTATCAAATGATAGCATATCGGCAGAGCCGATGATACAATGAAGGGGAGATGGACACCTGTGTCCAGATCCGCGAGACCCAATCATGGCGGCGTAGCCCTCATTCGACAGATAGACGAGTTCCTGGAACGGGTTAGGGACGCGATACTCATCCAGCACAAGTTTGATTTCATTCCTCGCACAGAGAACCTTGACGGCCTAGCAGAGCTAGGAATCACGATAGGCGCTGCGAAGCAGGAAATCCTGGCCCTCACGTATCAGGACTACTACAGGGGTCCGTCACCAGATCAGTCGCGAGAGCACGTTCGAGGTGGTGCGATATGGGAGTTCATCAGGGATATGGACGGAAGGCCTGTGTACATAAAGCTTAAGCTGGACAACTGCCGCGGTTGCGTGTGCATGTCGTTCCACGAGGCTGACCGTGCTCCCAGGTTGCCCTACCGGTAGAGCGGTCGGGGAGTTCGCCTCAACGGACCAGTCGAGGAATCATGCACGAAGGAGGACAAACCATGAAAGGCTTCTGTCCAAAGTGCGACGCAGAAAGGGAACTCATCAAGACCCAGAGGGAGGAGACATATCCAGTAAAGGGCGAGGCCATCACCATCATGTCCAACGTTTTGACGTGCGGGACTTGTGGGACCGATGTGTTTGATGAGACTCTGGACAGTGAAAACCTATCCCTGGCCTATTCTCAGTATCGTAAGCAAAAGGGTCTATTGGGACCAGAAGAGATCAAAAGGATTAGGGAGAGGTACGGTCTCTCACAGCGCGGTCTGGCTGCCCTCCTGGGATGGAGCCCTGCCACGATAGCAAGATACGAACTTGGGTCGATCCCCAGCGTCGCCCATAATGATCAGCTTTGTCGATTCAGCAAGGATGTGGCTTACGCGCGCAGTCTCTTTGAAGCGTCTGCGTCTAGGCTAGGAAACCTTGAGAGAAAGCGAGTGGAGAAGGCACTTGGTTCCCGCCGGGCAGATAGTGTGCCGGAGAAGATCTCGCGGATCTTGCTAGGCCTGTACTCGCGGCATGGAGAGTTACTGCGGGGAAGGCGTAGACCCGATCTGAACAGACTCGCCGAAATGGCGGTCTTCTTTGCGGCCAAGTGCCCCGGCATCGCGAAATCGAAGTTGCTCAAGATGCTGTGGTATTCGGATTTCGTCTGCTATAGACGGACGCTTTGCTCCATGAGCGGCGCGGTATACTGCCACAACTACTTTGGGCCCATTCCGCTAGCCCACGACTTGGTCATGGCCTACATGGAGCGGATGCAGTTCATTGCCCTCAAGCCGCAGAGCTACGGCGAGGTCGAAGGAGAGCGGGTCGAACCTCTCGTGGAGTTCGAGACCGATTTGTTCAGCCCTGAGGAGCTGAAGGTTCTCGAAGACGTCCTACGGAGGTTCAAGGCTTGCAGCGCCACCGCGCTCGGAAAGATGAGTCACGAGGAGAGGGGTTACACGGAGACGCAGCTCGGTGAGCCGATATCTTACGAGTACGCCATGACCCTGAAAGCTATCGAGTAGGCTGCGGATGCCAATGCGCTCTCCAAGAGCCGGTATACTCAGTGGACGGGCGTGAGCCAACGGGCTTGGAATTTGAGGTGGCGGCTTCCAGCTCCGTTGCGGTAAAGCGCACGTGTCGGGGGAAAGGAGTCGGAGACGGCGAGGCGAGCGCCGGGGTATATCGTGATGAGCGACCGTCAATCAGGAAAGGCATGACAAGCTGGACGTAGACAAGGTGAGCCGGTAATCTCGGCACATCACTGCAACTACAAGGGCGGACATAGACGAAGGAGGAGAGACCCGGAGGAACACAGATCGCTGTCATTGGAGGTCTCGCGTCCGATGTGCATGGAGACCGGACGCCGTGATGGTTGTTGGCGAATCGTGCAGAACGACGCAGGATGGGCAGGATAGCTAGTGCCATTTGTCTAATACTTATTGGCAAGTCTGGGAGTCTCAGGCCATACGGGCTCCTGCCGGGGGGTGGCTACTTTGGCCGATTCTCCATCTGCCCATGCTGACCAGCGCACAGGGTTGAGGCCGCCCGACGGCGCGACCGAGAGGGTGTCCGTCGATGCCGCGGACTCGCAGGCTCCGACTGTGCCAACCGTGCCGCCCGCGCCAACCTCACCGGCAATGTCGACCACCGCACCGGGCGGCATGCCTTCCTCTGCATCGGGGCCGCCGCGCGTTGGTATGCTTGCCACGGTGCGAAATCGCCGAGGTCTTGTCTCGGCGGTTGAGCCTTTCGATGTATCCACTGAAGGGCGATTCCACTTGATTACCGTGGAGTACCTGGACGGCGGCTCACCCCAGGAAGACCACCTCATCTGGGAACGCGAGCCTGGAGCGCGTCTGCTCGAGCCCACAGCGCTGCCGGACGTGGAACGCGACGCCGCTATGGCGCCGGATGAGTTCGACGCCCTTGTCCGAGCCGCACGGTGGACGGCGCTCGCGCCGTACACCGGCCTAGACAGCCTGGACAGCGTGGATAGCCTCGAGGGCGCCAACCCTAGCCCCGACTCTTCCGGCTCCGAAAGGTCCCTGGCATCAAGTCCTCTCACCGCGCCTTTTCACAGCGCGGTGCAGATTGAGGATTTCCAGCTTGTCCCTCTCCTGAAAGCCCTGCGCATGCCGCGGGCGGCATTGCTCCTGGCGGACGACGTGGGTCTGGGCAAGACGATAGAGGCTGGGCTCATCCTTCGCGAGCTGCTTACCAGGCGCCGGGTGCGGCGGGTCCTCGTGCTGTGTCCTGCGTCGCTGCGTCTTCAGTGGAAACAAGAGATGCGAGACAAGTTCGCGCTGCCGTTTGACATTGTCGACCGCGCCTCCACCCACGCGCTTCAGAAGCGCTTGGGTATGGATGCCAATCCCTGGCGCACCTTTCCGCGCATCATCACCTCATATGACTATCTCAAGCAGCCCGACGTCCTCGAGCAGTTCCGGTCGGCGTGTCGCGTGCCAGAGGGCTCACCCCATCTTCCTTGGGACCTCCTGATAGTAGATGAGGTCCACAATCTCGCGCCCGCGCCGCTCGGGGAAGAAAGCGACCTCACGCGAATGCTGAGGATACTCGCTCCCTACTTTGAACACAAACTCTTTCTCACAGCAACGCCGCACAACGGACATACGCGAAGCTTTACGGGCCTCCTCGAGTGCCTCGATCCCGCTCGATTCACCGAGAAGGGTGAGCCACTGACAGAGGCAGACAAGCGGCGCGTATCGCAAGTCGTTGTCAGACGCTTGAAGAGCGAGATAAACGCAAGGACGAGCCCGCCGAAGTTCTGCGAGCGCAAGCTGGTTGCGCTGCCGCTTTCCTTGAGCCGTGAAGAGCAAGCTTTGTCGCGAGCCTTCGCAGCTTTTCGACTCAAGGTGAGGTCGCTCGTAGCCTCGGCCCGCGGGACTGAGCAGGTGGCGGGGTCGTTTGCAGTTGAGGTCCTGGGAAAGCGCCTCCTATCGTGTCCGGTGGCTTTTGCCGACTCGTGGCGTCGCTACTGCGAGGGCCTGGCAGACGCGCAGCCCGCTGATGTGGACGAGGTCCAGGCAGCGAGGCGATCGATGCGTGAGGAGACCGGGGACGACATGGAGGCGGAAGCGCGCGGGGCGCATGCTGCGCACACTATCGGTGCCTGGCTGAAGCCGTTTGCTGAACGCCTTGATCCCGAGATCAAGGCGATCGATCGTGCCCTCCAGGACTTGGGGCTTTACATCACGCACAGCCCAGCAGGCGATCGGGCGGCCGAAATGACGCCGCGCAGCGATGCCCGCTTCGATGCGCTCTGCAGCTTAATCGAGAGGGCCCTGCGGGGCCATAGGGATGAGCGTCTGGTGGTCTTCACGGAATACAAGACCACCCTTGAGTATCTTGTACGCAGGCTGAAGGCTGTGTGCCCCGAGGAAGGATCCGTGAGAGTGCTCTTGGGCGGGATGGACGAGGACGAGCGCGAGCTCATCAAGGCGGCCTTCAACGATCCCGCGGACCCCGTGCGAATCCTCGTAGCGACCGACGCCGCTGCGGAAGGTTTGAACCTGCAGGAGACGGCGCGGTATATACTGCACTATGACGTGCCCTGGAATCCTGCCCGCCTTGAACAACGGAACGGCCGCCTTGACAGACACGGACAGGCCCGGGACGTCGTTGTGTACCACTTCACTGCAGACGACGATGCCGATGTGGCGTTCCTGGCCTATGTGATCCGAAAGGTACACACGATTCGTGAAGACTTGGGCTCGACCGGGCAGGTATTCGATTCTGCCATTGAGCGGAGACTCATCGTCGGTGATGACGTAGACCAAGTTCGTGCGGACCTGGACGAGCGACTCGCCTTTGCGAAAGGGCGGGCGGAATTGCCGAGCGCCGCTGACGATGTCCAGTCGGGCGCTGATGGCCTTGCATACCTGCGTCAGCTCGCGAACGAGGTGGATCTTGATGCCGACAGCCTGCGCGAGACCCTCGACGTGGCTCTCGGCCTCAGGGCTGGCCGGCCGCGACTCGACGGTCCCGACGAGCGGGGTCGCTTCCGCCTGAGGGCTCCGATTCCGGCCGAGTGGAACGCCCTTGTTGATGATTCCTTGCGGTTGGATCGTGGCCGGTTCGGCTTACGTGCATCACCCAAGGGGGCGCTTCCCGCGATTTTCTTCGACGCGTCGAAACTAGTCCGCGAAGTGGGTGGTCGTCCCGTCTTCAGGCCGGAGAAAGACTCCGTGCTGCTTCATCTCGGTCACCCACTCGTAAGCCGCGCTCTCATTACCCTCGCCCAGGCGCGCTTCCCTGCGGCCACGGGAAGGGCCACCCGGTGGACTGTGAAGCGTGGCCCAGTGCCGCCGGGCGCGGACGCCCTCGTGCTCCTGACCGTGGAGGAACTTGCCGTAAACGAGTTAAGGGAGACGTTTCATCACTGGGTTCGGACGCTGAGGATGCCCGTTTTCAGAGGGAGCATTGGTGAGCTCCTTCCCCACGTGCCAGCTAGAGACCTTCGGATAGCGTGCGGCCCGCCCGCGCCGGAGGACGTCGATAGAGCGAGGCAGGTCTGGGACGAGATCGCGTCAGATGTCCAGGCTTTGGTGAGGGACCTTGCGAGAAGGCTAACAGAAAGACTCGCAAGCACGTTGGATGCCGAGCGAGTGTCCGCGCTGCGCGTCGAGAACGATCGCTTCATGAGCAGGCAAGGCGAGATCTCTTCTCTCATCGAGGGCACGACGATAGCTCGGCTGGAGAAGGAGATCGAAGAACTCAAGCGCGAGCGCAATCAGGGAGTATTGTACGATCAGGACCGCCGGCTCGAGGAAATCGACCGCTCCATCGCAGACAAGGAGGAAGAGATCCGGCGACGTCGCGCGCACTATGAGGAGCTTCGCCAGCAGTTACAGCGGGAACGCGAGAGAGTGCTCAAGTACACAATCCCCAGGAGATACACGATGCGCGGCAGGGCATCGGTTTTCCCAGTTGCTGTTGAGATAAGGCTGCCTGACGACGGGAGGTGAGGGCCATGGCGGCGAGCGAGGCTGCGGCCTTGAGATACACTGCTGACGAAAGCTATGCGTGGTGGGCATCGCTCAGGCACGGAGGGCTGCTCATAGCACCCTCGCACCTAGCCCAGAACTTCCCCCCGGACCTCTCGCCGTTGCCGCGCCACCTTGAGGACCGCCTCCGCCGCGACATAATGCGCGCGTCGGACGGTCGCACCGAGTCCCTGGCGAGCCTTCTCGACACCGTGCTTGAGGACGTGCTCGGTTTGGAGAACGACACCTCCGGCGCGGCCACGAAGGGGCGCTGGTTCAAAGGCGGGGACGTCCCGTCTGAATGGTCGAGCCAGGGGATGACAGGGGAGATTATCAAGCCTCGACGTCTTTGGAAGGGACCGCACGGGGCGCTTCTCCCTGTATTTGTGGAGTCGGAAAGGGCGGCTCGACTCGGGACAGGCCGAGGTCGACGCACGACTTCCAGGGTGATCGAGTGGCTCCGGCATAAGGGCGAGAGGATCGCGCTCCTCACAAACGGACGACAATGGCGCCTAGTCTATGCCGGGCTCGACCACGATGCCTTCGCCGAATGGGATACCGCCCTATGGTTCGAGGAAGGCAGGACGGGGCTTCAGGTCACCGCCCTCAGGGCGCTCCTGGGCCGGGATGCCCTCGTGCCGAGTGCGGACGGACAGCCTTGCGCACTTCTCGCTGCCATCGTCGCTTCCCGTAAAGGTCAGGCGGAACTCTCGACTGCGCTGGGCGAGCGCGTCCGGCAGGCCGTAGAACTCCTCATCCGCGAGCATTCACTTGCTCTTGAAAACGCCGACTTGAGCGTAAAGTCTGCCGACATCTACCACGCGGCTACTCGTGTCGTCATGCGTATGGTCGTCGCGCTCTTCGCTGAGGCTAGAGACCTCCTGCCCCGGGACAATCCAATCTATCACGGCTCATATGGGCTTGGCGGCCTGCGTGAAATGCTCGACCGCTCCGGAGGGGGTGCAGGTTCCGACAGGCTGCGCCATCAGTTTACCGCGTGGCCGAGGATTCTCGCTCTCTTCAGGCTCGTTTACGAGGGATCTCCTCACGAGGCGTTGCCTGTCCCGCGCTATGCAGGTAATCTGTTCGAGCAGGGCGATCCGTGCTCCGACGATCCTGTCCGAAGGGCGTTGAGCGTTTTCGAAGACCCAGAGAACTCTCCGAACGACGCAGCGGTCCACGAGATGCTCACCCTTCTCTGTCACAGCCGCGTCAAGATCCGCCAGGGCAGGAACTCTATGTGGATAGATGCTCCCGTGGATTTCTCGGATCTCTCGTCCGAATACGTAGGAATGCTCTACGAGGGGCTTCTCGACTTCGAGCTGCGCCGCGCCTCCGACGGCGACCCAATTGTCTTCTTGAACCTCGGCGACCAGCCGGCGCTGCCTCTCTCTCGTCTTGAGGCTCTCGATGACAAGGCCGTCGCCAGGCTGGTTGAGAAGTCGAAGGAAAGAACCAGGCGCATCGTGAGCGAGGAGAGCGGGGAGGAGAACGAGGACGAGGAGACGGCGGGGGACGAAGACACCGATGAGGCCGAACCCGATGACGATGGCGCCGAACCCGAGGACGACGGCTCGGAGGAGAGCGGGGAACCTGCCGATGGCGAGGAAACTCCCGGGGCCTCGCCGAGTGGTGGTGGCGCTGGCGACGATGCCCGGCGTGCCGCTACTGAGCGGGCGTGGCGATGGGCGTTGCGGGCGGTGAAAGTAGGCAGGCTCGTCCACAGGCCGCGGTCCTCGAGCCCGGCCGCCCTTCGGGAGTACGAGGCGCTTTGCGGGCAGGCCGCGAAACGTCTTGTGGCGCGTGTGGTACTTCCGGGCGAATGGTACCTCGTCCGATGGGGAGGTACCCGTAAGGGTGCGGGAACTTTCTATACTCGCCCGCAGCTTGCAGTTCCAACAATCCACCGGACCCTGCGGCCTCTTGCGTACGAGACCCCGATCGGCCCAGACGGACCTGCCGACGATAGCGGGAACGCTTCAGCCTCCCGATGGATTCCGAGAAGACCTGAAGAGATCCTTGCCCTCAAGGTGTGCGACCCGGCGTGCGGGTCAGGGTCGTTCCTCACAGCCGCCCTCAGATTCCTCACAGATGCGCTGGTGGAAAGCCTTCACTATCACGGACGCATCCGCAACCAAGGTGAGAGGGCCGTTGTGACGCTGGCAGAAGGGCGGCCTGAGTCCGGACGCCTTTCGGATGAACTCCTGCCGTGCCGCCCTGATTCGGACGGCTTCGAGGCGCAGCTGCGGGCGCGTCTCAAGCGATATGTAGTGGAGCGCTGCATCTACGGAGTAGACATAGATCCGCTCGCCGTCGAGCTTGCGCGGGTAGCCTTGTGGATCGAGACAATGGACCCTGCACTCCCATTCAGCTTCCTCGACCATAAGGTAAAGGTGGGCAACTCCCTTGTGGGTTGCTGGTTCGACCGATTCCGGGATTACCCCGTGCTCGCCTGGGAGCGAGAAGGCGGCGACAGCAACCATACGCGTGGTGTCCGTTTTGAGAAGGGGACCTGGACGAAAGCCATCAAGAAGTTCCGCAACGAACGCATAAGGGGGGAACTCAAGACATGGCTTGAGGGCCGCGGCTACCAGCTGATGCTTCCGCTTCCCGAGCTCAACGTGGCTCCTGAGGCGGTGCACGATGAGGCGACGGCTCTTCTGGAAAGAATGCACGATTTTGCGGTGCACGAGTCGGAGGAACGCGCGGTCTTCTACCGTGACAGGATCCTGGGCAACCCCGCGTTCCAGCGCCTCAAGGAGGCCTTCGATACTTGGTGCGCCATCTGGTTCTGGCCGGCGGAACGTCTGGAGGACGCCCCGACGCCACTCAACTTCACCGATCCGCCCAGGGTGACACGCGACCTTGCAAGGCAACTTGCCAGCGAGCACCGATTCTTTCACTGGGAACTCGAGTTCCCCGATGTCTTCGCGCGTCCAGGCAGCGGGTTCGATGCCGTGGTCGGGAATCCGCCGTGGGAGATCCAGAAGCCGAACTCCAAGGAGTTCTTTTCGAACATCGACCCGCTTTACCGAACCTACGGCAAACAGGAGGCCCTCGATAAGCAGTCAGAGTACTTCCAGCGCAGCGCTGACGACGAGCGAAACTGGCTGGCGTATTGTGCCAGGCTCAAAGCTCTCTCGAACTGGGTAAAGAACGCGGGCCTCCCTTTCGGTGATGGGGAGGAAGGGAGCGCGACTTTCGGTCTGGGCAGAAGCGACAGCCGCTTGCTCGACGAATGGCGGGCGCGACGCGCTGCGCGAAGGGGCTACGCTGACCCAGAGCACGCGTTCAGATACCAAGGTTCAGCGGACATCAACACGTACAAGATGTTCCTGGAACAGGCACATGCTCTCCTTCGCGAGGGAGGTCGGATGGGCATTGTGGTGCCTTCCGGGGTGTACACGGACAAGGGTGCCTCTGACCTCAGGAAGCTCCTTCTTGCCCGTTGCCGATGGGAGTGGCTGTTCGGGTTTGAGAACAGGGACAAGGTCTTTGACATCGATAGCCGTTTTAAGTTCTGCCCGATCGTTGTGCAGAAAGGCGGAGAGACAGAGTCCATCCAGACCGCCTTCATGCGCAGGAACCTCGCCGACTGGGAGGAGGGAGAGCGGTACGCCATTCCTTACGCGCGGGTACAGGTGGAACGCTTCAGCCCCAACAGCCGGGCCATACTCGAGATACGCAACAGACGCGACCTGGAGATCCTCGAAAAGATCTACGCAAACTCTGTTCTTCTCGGAGACGTGGGCCCCAGGGGGTGGCAGATCAAGTATGCCCGCGAGTTCGATATGACGACCGATTCGGAGTTGTTTCCCCCACGCCCCTGGTGGGAGGCCCAGGGTTATCGGCCCGATGAGTACGGCCGCTGGCTCAAAGGCCGCTGGCACGAAGGCCGGCCTGCCGGACCTCGATGGGAGATGGAGCCTGGCGTCATCCTGTCCGTGGACGGCACCGCGTGGATCCACGAAGACGAGATCGACGATATCGCACTGCCGTTGTATGAGGGCCGGATGATTGGGCAGTTTGACTTCAGCCAGAAGGGCTGGGTGCGCGGGAAGGGCCGCGGCGCGGTGTGGCGGGAGATGAGCTGGGCGGCAAAAGTGTTTGAGCCCCAATACTTGATGGCTCTTGAGACATGCAGGATGAGTGAGTGCCCAGTCCTAGGTTGCAAGATGCCCGTAATGAACATAAGTAGCGCAACAAACTCACGTACTGTCGTTGGAGCGTTCGCAAAGGATTTCCCGTGCAATCATTCGTTGAATCCGATACGCTCGGGCTCTCTCCAAAGACTACTCGCTGGAGTTGCTATCTTCAACTCGTGGGTCTTCGACTTTGCAGTGAGAGCGCGAATGGGTGGGGTAAACCTGAGCTACTTCGTCCTCGATGAAGTTCCCATGGTTCAACCCGGTGCTGCTGACTGCCTTCCACTAATCGCTGCGTCAACATCGCTTTCGCTGGCGCATAGATGGTTCTCACCAGAGTGGCTCAAGGTTGCGTCCTACGTTAAGCCCTGTGTAAAAACTGATGGACAGAGCATACAGGCGGCGTGGGAACAACGGTGGGCCCTGACAGCTCAGGAACGCCTGCGCCTCCGGTGCATCATCGATGCCATAGCCGCGGAGCTCTACGGGCTTGATTGGGACGACTTGGCCTGGATACTGCGTGAGTGCGATTATCCTGCTGAGAGGCTCCAAGACAAGACCTTCACACGAATGCTTGACCCGAAGGGCTTTTGGCGCGTGGACAAGGACAAGGATCCGGAGTTAAGACACACGGTGCTGACCTTGGCGGCGTTTAGGGACTTGAAGGAGATTATCGCCTCTGAAGGCGACAGGGATAAAGGCATCGAGGTATTCTGCAGCATGAACGGCGGCGAGGGCTGGATGCTCCCCGAGACGGTGAGGCTCGCTGATCTCGGCCTTGGACATGATGAACGGGCGAAGCGGGCGCAGCCCGTTCGCGAGCGTCTGGGGGGCGGTTCCTGCCTTGGCAGTTGGAGGCCTCTCCAGAAAAGTCCTGGAAGGAGTGCCGGCTGCACGCCCGCAACCTCCTAGGAGAGGAAGGCTACAAGAAGCTGATGGAAGAGCTTGATGCCGCGCAAGGCCATAAGGCCGGCGGGCTTTCAACAACTCCCACGGAGGAAGCCCGCTCCGAAGCCTCCGAAGTCTCTGGGGAGGCAGAGTGGCCAGCACTTGCTGCTGAGTCGCATCCTCCCTACGGAGCAGGCACAGTCGTGGGGCGCACCCAGCTTACGTTGTTTCCCTCGGGTCAGAAGAACCTGTTTGGTGAGAACTCGGCCAGCATTCGGCCGAATAAAAGACGAACGCGCCGCTAGAAAACCGAGACAGGCTGGTGAGTTATGAGGTGGCTATCAACCCTGTCAGCTTCACCGAGAAGGTCGTGGGGGATTTCCTTCGCTACCAGTTGACCACCTATGCGTTTGCCGATCCGCTTCTCCACCGCCAGCTACGGGAGCTGCTCTCACTAGAGAGAACGAGACAGACGCCTCTTCTCAAAGGCCCCTACGTCAGCCTATCGCGCTCCTTCCGCATGGGAGCAAGCGTGTCAAGCCTAATCTCCGAAGGCCTTCTTCATCCGTTCATGGCGAACCTCATCCCGTACCAGCGCCTCTACGGCCATCAGGAGAAGGCTATCAGATCCATTCGTGCCGGGAAGACGACGCTCATCTCCACTGGCACCGGGTCGGGCAAGACGGAGTGTTTCCTCTATCCCATCATCAGCCGGTGTCTTGAACTTCGAGACGAAGGGGCCGCGCCCGGGATCGTCGCCGTCATTGTATATCCGATGAACGCTCTTGCTGAGGACCAGCTGGGGCGCTTGCGCGGGATACTGGCAGGCACGGGGATCCCCTTCGGGATGTATGTGGGCAAGACCCCAGAACGCGCAGCCGACGTTTCGGGGGAACAGCTACCTCCTGGTTCTTCCCGGGAAGCTTACCTCGCAAAGCTTGCTCAGGTGAGGGAGGAGCGCCGAAACGTCCCCGTGCGCCCGCCCGAGGAGCGCGCTTCCCGCGAGGAAATGCGCACGCCTGGAATGCAGCCGCGCATCCTGCTCACCAACGTGAAGCAACTAGAGCTGCTTCTGACCCGTCACGCTGATGTGGAGCTGTTCGATGGCGCGCGTTTTGAGTTTCTGGTGTTCGATGAAGCACACACGTACGGGGGTGCGGCGGGCGCGGAGACAGCGTGCCTCGTCCGGCGGCTCCGTGCGTTTTGCGGCAAGAGTGCCGGTGAAGTGGCCCACGTTGCCACATCAGCAACCTTGGCGGACCCTGTCCACGGTTGCGAGGGTGCAAAGGCGTTCGCGGCGCGGTTCTTCGGCGTTCCCAGCGAGGACGTATCCCTTGTGGGGGAAGAGTATGAGCCGGATGAATGGGCGGCCGTGAGGCATCTGCCCTCCCCGCTGCCCGGGGATCCGTCCGTCCAGCTCAAGAACATCATTGATGCGATAGATGCTGGCGACGATGCCGGTCGCATGGTGCGCACACTGGTCCAAGCCATGACGGGAGCAAGGATCGACGCGGCGCACTGGCAGGAAGATCTCTACACCCTCCTTGCCCAGAACGAACTATGCTACCAGATCAGCGAGGCTCTGTCTCGCCCGAGAGCGCTCACGGATCTTGTAACAGAACTCCAGGATCGCGTGGGACGGCCTGTGCCTGAAGAGGAGGTGCTTGCCTGGCTTGCCCTCGGCGCCGCGTCCAGTAAGGAGGGTCGGCCGCTGCTCAGGCCGGTGATCCATGCCTTTGTTCGCGGCGTGGGCGGTGCGGTGGTCACGTTTCCGGAGGGGGAGCCCGGCCCACGGCTGTGGCTTTCCGCCGAAGACGAGCTCGCCACTCAAGGGGAGGACAGCCTCTTCCGCCTGCCGGTCATGACCTGCAACACCTGCGGCCAGCACTACTTCGTCCACCACGTGAAGGACCTCGTCATAGCCCCGAACGGGCTGGGGGGTGGAGACGCGGTGGATAGCCGCAGAGTCTGGCCTGCGCTTGGACCCGAGCAGGAAGGCACGCGGGTGGTGCTCCTGGACCGTCTCGCGCTCTCAGACGAAGAGGACGGTGAGGTGCCACGCACACACAAGGTCTTCATGTGTCGCCGCTGCGGGGCGCTTCATCCCGAAGCCCTTGACCGCTGCGACGCGTGCGGGCGCGAGGGGGAGCTCGTGCCCCTGTTTGCCGTAGACCAGGACGAAAGGCGTAGGGGCTATCTGGTGTCCTGCCTTGCCTGCAGGACACTGGGCCGTGAGAGACCGGGCGGTTACAGAGAACCGGCTCGCCCGGTGCGCGCGGTGAGCGTGTCCGACGTGCACGTCCTGGCCCAGAACATGATCCATCACGCTGATCGACGCCGCCTGCTGGTCTTCGCAGACAATCGCCAGGAGGCAGCTTTCCAGGCCGGCTGGATGAAGGATCACGCGCGTCGTTTCCGGCTTCGCAGCCTGATGGCAGAGAAGATCTCGGAGGGTCCCATATCAGTCGGCGACCTAACAGCCCATCTGGACGAGAAGCTCAATGACGACGATGAGCTATCAAGGGGCCTCATTCCAGAGGTATGGCAGGTGGCCAGGAAGGAAGCCGAGGGAGTCCGACACGCCCAAGAACGCAGGTACTTCCTGCGTATCGCGGTGTTGAGAGAGGCCTCCACTGGTATTAGGCAGAGAGTCGGCCTCGAGCCCTGGGGCAGGATCAAGATAGACTACCATGGCCTTACACCCGAACTCGCTTTCATCGGGGAATGGGCGAGCAGGCTCGGTATAGAGCCTGCGGAGCTCGTGGAAGGCATCAGCGCTCTTCTCGACAACTATCGCCGTCAGATGTATCTCCTGGACCGTGACGGTCAGATCTTCTCACGTTTCTGGAAGGATGGAGACCGTGAGATCCAACAGGGGTACTTGCCCCTTCTGCAGGGAGTCCCGAGGGGCATGAAGCTTTTCAGGGAGGCGGACGACGACCGTGGGCGCGTAGCGCAGTGGCTCAGCCCGGTCGGCGATACGATCGTCAAACAAGCGGCGCGGGCCTGGGGCGTGCCCAATGACGACGTAGAGGACTTCGTGAAGGGATTATGGGACCTGCTGACCAAGGAACTTCAGATCTTGGCACCGGTGACGCTAGCCGATGCCAGAGGGAATGCGTTGAGACACTGCGCCGGTGTGCGCCAGATCGATGCCGACCTCCTCAGGATCTCGCCCCACGATGGAGTATGGAGATGCCGGAAGTGCCGGCGGATTCAGGTGCGTCCGACTCCGGGCGGGCGCTGCCTCGCATGGCGCTGCGACGGAACGCTCGTGTTTGAGCCGCCGGATCCTGACAACTATGACCTTGCTACGATCGATCAGGGATTCGCGATGGTGCGGCCGGCAGAGCACTCGGCCCAGGTGCCCGCTGACGAGCGGGAGCGCCTGGAACGTCTCTTCAAGGGCGACGGTGAGACAGTCAACACGCTGGTCTGCACACCTACCCTGGAGCTCGGGATCGACATAGGCTCGCTTGATACTGTCCTCATGCGCAACGTCCCGCCTCTTCCGGCGAATTACTGGCAGCGTGCGGGCCGTGCGGGCCGGAGGCATCGACTTGCAGTCAACATCACGTACGCGCGTGCGGTTGATCATGATCGGGCGTACTTCGCAGACCCGCTCAAGCTGCTCGAGGGCCGGGTTGAGCCGCCACGCTTCAACATGCGCAACGAGCTCATGGTGGCAAAACATGTTCACGCAGCCGTCCTGACCAAGCTTCACCAGCTCGCCCGGAGCAGTAGCCCTCTTAGCGAGGATGATCGAACGGAAGTGGCGCGTGCATTGCAAGTGGTCTTCCCGGCGCGAGTGCGGGATTATCTCTTCGATGAGGTCGGGCACGTCCGGAGCGAGCCATTCGATGTTGGCCCTCTTCGGGACGTGATAAGGAAGCACGAAGCGGTCCTCCTCGACTACGTAAGGGCTGCGTTCGGGCGGAGCTGGCCTGAGGAGGACGCTGCTGTGGTTGAGGAGGAAGCGCTACGTAGCAGGGTCCTTGCCATGGCTGACTGCCTTGAGGAGGTCATCCGTACCCTAAAGAAGCGCCTGGACTGGGCGCGCAGCCAGATGGCTCATCTGGACAGCATGCGTCGGCTCAAGGGCACCCTCGATCCCGAAGAGGACGCTCTCTACCAACGGTGCGACCGGCTAGTGAAGAGGTACAAGGGGATTCTGCCACGCCGGCGCCACGAGGCCGAGGGATACGACGACACGAACACTTACGCCGTGCTTGCTTCGGAAGGATTCCTGCCAGGGTACGGGCTCGAGACGGGTTCCATCATAGGCACGGCGATTGTGCCCAGATACGCAGAGGGGGGAAGGGACTTCGACCTTCCGCGCCCACCGGCGGTCGCTCTTCGCGAATATGTGCCGGGCAACCTCATATACGCAAACGGCCACAGGTTTGTGGCACGATACCTGCATCTCGAGCCTGTGCAGCCCATCCTCTTACAGGTAGACACAGCGCGCGAGTCGATGACGGAGGTTGGCACAGCGGCGCCTGGTGCGGTCGCAGCCCTCGGCAGCGCTGCTCTCAAAGCCGTCCCTGTGTGTGACGTTGAGCTCGTCCACAGGTCTCATATCAGCGATGAGGAAGAGTATCGTTTCCAGCTTCCGGTCGTTATCTACGGTCACGAAACCGGTAGACATGGGCCGGGAAAGCGTTTCTCATGGGGCGGGCGTGACCTGACCTTACGGCGCGGGGTTCACCTGAGACTCGTGAACGTGGGTGCCGCACCGCTGGTACACTCATCAGGGAAACTCGGTTATCCCGTGAGCCTGGTGACGGGTCAAAGCCGATCTCCTCTCGCATCCGATCGTGAGCTTGAGGAATTCCTGCGGGCGCACAGGGAGCGTTACGGTGAAGAAGTGGAAAACGTGGGATTCTTCGCTGATGTGGTGGCTGACGCCATGTGCCTGCCTGGTGTTGCCACGCGGGAGGAGGCCTACTCAGTGCTGGAGGCCCTCCGCGTGGGGATGAGCCGAGTGCTGGAGATGGAAAGGGATGACGTCGAGGTGCTCGTAGTGGGGCGCCCCGGTCAGGACGACGTCGATGCGATACTGTATGACCCGATGCCCGGTGGCTCAGGCCTCCTCGAGCAGGCGTGCGAGCGCTGGCCCGAGGTGGTGCAGGCGGCCACAGAGGTGGTGGAGAAATGCCCGTCGGGCTGTGGGCGGTCGTGCGTAGACTGCCTCCAAACGTTCCGAAACGCGTTCTACCATGGACATCTCAACCGCCACGTCGCCTATGAGCGGTTGAGGACTTTGGGGAATTGGCTAAAGTTCCTCCATGAGATCCCGGCGCGCCTTCCGGCCGAGACGCCCAAGGGGAGAATGATGCCCGTCAACGAGGCTGAGACGCACCTCCGCCGTCTGTTGGAGCGTGCAGGTTTCCCCGAGCCTAAGTGGCAGTGTGAGATCAAGCTTGGGCGCCCGCTTGGCTCGACGGTCCCGGACTGCTTCTTCCCGGGGGAAGATGAGTATGAGTTGGGGGTGTGCGTGTATCTCGATGGCCTGAGTGAGCACATTCACGGCAACCCTGAGACATCGGCGAGGGACCGGGCGATCCGCGATGAGCTGCGTGCGCGGGGCTATGAAGTACTTGAGATACCTGCGACAGATCTCGATGACCGCGAAGCAATGGCGAGGCACTTCTACCGGCTTGCCAGAGTCTTGCTGGGCAAGGAACGGGCCCGCACGATTCGAAGCGACCAGAGCTGGTTCAAGTAGGTTCAGCTTCCGAGCTCGAGATTCTGGCGAGCTTGTTGAAACGCTGACAGACTTGGTCAGCAGAGAACGGGTAACAGCGATGACTGCCCCGCTGGAGATGTATGCGCTACTTGCTGGACTACTGATTGATGCTTCACCGCCTCCAAAGTCCCTGAGAGATTACATTCGAGCCGTTCCTCTATTGGAGCTTTTGTACGGCTATCATGAGACCGCCCGCGAGGTCACGGAGTATTGCGAGCAGATCTCACTGGAAATGGACTACGGATGCGCGAGGGCGGCGAGGTAGCCGGCGCTCGGGGGCGATAGAGACGCGTCAAGACCTGTGAAGATGCGTAGAGGTACGCAAGGTGCGTGAGGGCGCGCGTAGTCAAGCCACTGCGGCCAAGCCGCCACGGGCGAGCCTTCGGGTTTGAACGCCGGGGAGTTCACGCAGGCACGCGATAGACATCGAGGTTGTCTTGGCGTGCCTGTTCGTTTTTCTTTCTTTTTTTGGGTGGCATGCAGGAATGCTCTGCACCACTGCGGAATAGTATTTCGCGATCGAGAACGTCATTCGACGATGCCGAACGACGATGCCGAACGATGAGGGGGAAGGTTGGATCAGTGACGACTACCGAACGAGGGAAGAATGGACATATTCACTCCGTGCACAAGGCCATGGCTCTCCTCAAGCTCTTCTCCGAGCGACAGCCTGAGCTCAGCCTTGCGAAGATCTCCGAACTCCTTGGGATCCCCAAGAGCACTGCCCACGGCATTGCGAAGACTCTGGAAGAGTGCAGGGTGCTGCAGCGGGACCCAGTGAGCGACAACTACAGGCTGGGGGCGGTGGCGTTTCAGCTCGGGTACATAGCCCGGTCGAATATCGATCTATCGCGGCACGCGCTTCCGCTCATGGAAAACCTCCTCGACGAGACTCAACAGATCATATACCTTGCGATCCCATATGAGGGCCTGGTCTTATACATCGAAGCCCTCTATCCTCCCCGCCGGAAGGTGCGATATTCGGTGGCCGGGCGCACGGCCTACATGCACTGCACGGGCCTCGGCAAGGCTATGCTCTCCCAAATGAGCGTGGAAGAAGTGGACTCCGTGATCGAAAGGCATGGGCTTGTGAGACTTACGGACAACACCATCGTCGAGAGGGAGTCCCTGCTCGAGGAGCTAAGGCTCAGCCGGAGCCGCGGGTATGCCATCGACGCGCGCGAGAGCGACCCCATGATAGCGTGCGTCGCAGTTCCGTTCAGGACGATGTCTGGCCAGATCGGAGGCGCTGTGAGCGTCAGCGGGCCATACAGCGTTTTCACGGATCAGTTCATCAGTGATTGCGTCGAGAGGCTGGCCCATGTAAGCAGCGAACTGTCGAGGCGGGTCTCGAGGCTCCCCTTCTGAAGGGGTGCGGTGATCATGGCTAGGGGAGGTGGGATTTCAGACAGGTCAGGAGTCGAAGGGGATCTCAAGGACACAAGGAGCCTACTACGCTTAAGGAGGGTGGAACATGAAGATTTTGAAACTCGTGACGGCTGTCCTGATTCTGGCTGTGGTGTTCCCGATAGCTGTGGATGCGCAGAATGCCCCGAAATTCACGCTGAAGTTTGCCACCGTGGCGTCGCCTGCACAGCCCCAGACCAAGGCCATGTACAAGTTTGCGGAGGTCGTGAGTGAGCTTTCGGGAGGCAATATCAAGGTCGACGTGTTTCACTCCGGTCAGCTGGCCGACCAGAAGACCCAGGTCCTGGGCACCATGAGGGGCAGCATCGACATGTGTGATGCCTCCCCGACGTGGTTTGGCGACATCGTGCCGTATCCGGAGATCACCGTGCTTGAGGCGGCTTACGCTTACAGAGATCTCAATCATCTCTATCAGGTGGTCAACGGCCCCATCGGCAAGAAGTACTGGGAGGAGCTGCGCAAGAGGTCCGGCCTTGTGGTGCTGGATACCTGGTATCTCGGCACCAGGCAGCTCAATCTCAGGAAGTCGGTGGGCCCGGTGAAGACCCCCGCTGACATGAAGAACGTGAAGCTGCGGATGCCCGGCTCCGAGGCCTGGATGGACGTAGGCCGCGGCCTTGGCGCCAACCCAACCCCACTGGGCTTCAACGAGGTGTACCTTGCTCTGAAAACCGGCACCATAGATGGCCAGGACAATCCGCTTCCCACCGATGATGCCAACAAGTTTTACGAGGTCACCCACTATATAGTGCTGACCGATCATCAGATGACGATCATCAACCCGACCATCAACGAGAAGGTCTGGAACAAGATGCCCGCCGAGTACAAGGAATACATGCTCCGTGCTCTCGAGGTGGCACGCAACTACTGCAACCAGATGGTGCTCGAGGAGGAGGCCAAGCTCCTTTCCAAGTTCCAGAACCAGTATGGTATGGAGATCATCATTCCGGACAAGGAAGCCTTCATGGAGAACATGAAGCAGGTGTACAAGAAGAACGAGAAGATCTGGGGTCCTGGTACGTATGAAATGATCCAGAACGTCGGCAAGGAGCTCTATAAGGCCAACTAGACTGCCAGAGGTACTGATGCCGGGGCGGCGGGCTCTGCTCCCGCCGCCTCCCGATCAGGTATGCCGCCCCGGTGTACCGCGAAGCTGCTTGACCACGAAAACTTGACATCGAAAGGAGGATGGTGGTTGGCCCAAATGGAAAAGCGAGTTGAATCGGGGCTCCCACCGGCAGCCAGCCCCGCCAGGGAGCCGCTCCGTGTGCTGACGAAGCTGTGGGGCGCGGCACTGTTTCTGCTCGAGGAGCTTATCCCTGCCGTAACGCTTGCCGTGACGGTCCTTGCGATAATGGTGCAGGTCTTCTACCGTTACGTGCTCGATACCCCTCTCGAGTGGCCGTTTGAGCTGTCCATCTACGCTTTTGTGTGGACGCTCTATCTGGGGGCCGCCCGCGCCACGCGCACACGGGAGCATATCAAGCTAGATATCGTGTACAACGCCATGCCAGCAAAGGCCAGGAAGTTTCTTGACGTCTTTTTCAATGCTATCGTCGTGGTGATATTCATTGCAGCCCTGGGGCCGATCTGGGAGTATCTCCTTTTCTCATACCGGATCAAGACAGTGGCTTTGAGACTTCCGTGGACCACGGTCTTCGGGGTGTTTCCAGTATTTATGATACTGGTGATAGTCCATAGCATCGGCCACATCGTGAGAGATGCGAGGACACTCTTGGGCAGGGACGGTTCGTGATGCTGTCTGACGGGAGGCAGTGCTGCGAGGCCGGCGCTGGGTGGATGGCGGTGCCCGAGGAGGGCCACCGGGGCAGCGCCGTCAGAGTGAGACTGTCGGGACGATCATGCCAGGACTGAACGACAGGTGGTGAAGCTATGGCTCTACTGGTCTGGCTTCTACTCTTCGCCGGGATGTTTGTGATGGGCTACCCGATTGCTTTCGGGATTGCCGTAAGCTCAATGGCCTACATCCTCCTCGCGGGCGTCGACCCCGCGGTCATCGTGGACAAGATGGTCGTGAAGTTTGAAAACGAGTTTGCGCTTCTTGCTGTTCCCTTGTTCATCCTTGCGGCTCGCATCATGAACGACGGGAAGGTCACCGAGAAGATCTACTCCTTCGCCGACAGTCTGGTTGGCTCCCTAAAGGGGGGGCTCGCTCACGTAAACATCGTGGGCTCCATAATCTTCTCGGGAATGACCGGCTCCGCGGTAGCCGATGCGTCGGGCCTTGGACTGATGGAGATCGAAGCCATGACTGAGGGCGGGTACGACAGGGCCTTCAGCTGCGCGGTGACGGCGGCGTCGGCCACGATCGGCCCGATCATCCCCCCGAGCATCCCGATGGTCTTGTATTCGATGTTGTCTGGCGCATCCATAGGGTATCTTTTCATCGGCGGCATCATCCCGGGGTTGCTGCTCGGGGTGGCGATGATGATATACGTGTGGTACATCGCCCACAAGCGCAACTATCCGGCGGGAGAGCCCTTTAGCCTTAGGAAGATCGTGAGATCCTTCATCGGGGCCTTCTTCCCGCTCCTGAGCCCGGTCATCCTCCTCTGGGGGATCTATGGCGGCGCCTTCACACCAACCGAGGCGGCGGCGGTGGCGGCGGTGTACGCGCTGATTCTGGCGGTGTTTGGCTACAGGATGATGGGGCCAAAGAAACTTTACGCTGCGCTCAAGGATGTGGCGCTGGCCACCGGTACCATATCGTTCATAGTTGCGGCGGCCTTCCTGTTTAGCTATGTCGTGGCCAGAGAGCAGTTGCCCAACTTGATTACTGATCTGATTGTGAACTCCGGTGCGGTGAGCAGCCAATGGGTGCTTCTGCTTGTGCTCAACATCGTGTTCCTGATACTCGGGCTTTTCCTGGACACCACCGTGGTGCTTCTGATTGTGGTGCCGATCCTTCTTCCGTTGGTCGAGAGCCTTGGCATCGATCTGGTGCATTTCGGCGTTGTGCTCGTGCTCAATCTAATGATAGGGCTCTCGACCCCGCCATACGGCGTGAGCCTCTTTATCGTGAGTGGCCTTGCAAAGGTCCCGCTCAGCAAGGTTATCCGGGAGATTTGGCCCTTTGTAGCGGTCCTGGTGGTCGTGCTCCTCATCTGCACGTTCGTCCCTGATACCGTGCTGCTCTTACCAAGGATGTTAGGCTACCAGGGCTAGAATCAAGGTTTTGGGCTGCTGGCAACTCCGTTAGACTGAAGGCGGGAGGGTATGAATGCAGGATATGAAGAGGCTCAGAGGAATCGCCCCCGCGGTTTTGACGCCGTTCGGCAAGGACGGTAACATCGATTTCGAGGCCCTCGCGGCCCACTGCGACTACCTCATGAACGCCCGGGTGGATGCCCTCTATGCTCTCGGCACGACCGGAGAAGTCTTTCTTCTCGACGTGGAAGAGAGGAGAACGGTCGCCGAGTTCATAGTAAAGCACGTTGCCGGGCGGATACCAGTGTTTGTGCAGGTGGGCGCGATTCCCACGAAGGTCGCATGTGAACTCGCCGCTCATGCGGAATCCATCGGCGCCGACGGTATAGGAGCGATTACGCCGTACTACTTCCATGCTGACCAGAGAGCTCTTGTGGATTACTACGAGGCCATCGCTGCCAGCGTAAGCCGGAGCTTCCCGATCTACCTCTACAACCTTCCGGGATGCACTACTAACGACCTCCTTCCCGAAACCGTGCGGGAGCTGGCCACCGTGCCCAACATCGTCGGGATAAAGAACAGCATGGCAGACATGGAGCGCCTCACTTCGCTCGTTGAGGCGGCACCTGATGACTTCGACGTCATCATGGGGGCGGATACCCTGCTCTATCCCGCGCTGGTCAGCGGCGCGAAGGGTGCGGTCTCCGGAAACGCCAACGTATTCCCCGAAGCCTTCGTTGGGCTTTTCACGGCCGTCAACGCTGAGGATCATGAGAAGGCTGGACGGTATCACAGGTTCATCCGCAAAGCGGCCTTCGCTCTCAAGAACGGATCCAACCTGGCCTACTTCAAGCAGGCGTTGGAGTTCAGGGGATTCAAGAAGACCTACACCCGAGCACCTCTTCTCGACCTGACGGACGTAGAGAAGGCCGAGCTCAAACAGCAAATGGAGGCGCTCATGAAGGAGCTCGAGACGCTGTAGCGGGTAGATCTGCAACTATGGACACCCGTTACGGGGGGGCGGCTGGGCATCGGCGAAGAGGGCACGAGGTCAAACCCGGGTTCGACAGTGACAGGGCACACAGAGGGGGTTTTCGGGATCGGGGATCT
>JANLFY010000011.1 GCA_024653485.1 Bacillota bacterium
TAGATCCCCGATCCCGAAAACCCCCTCTGTGTGCCCTGTCACTGTCGAACCCGGGGATGGGTGTGTGCATCAACGAACCCAGGCACCAGCGCAAGGTTTGATGCCTCGATAACAGCGTGTTCGGATCCCTCAGCAGGAGACGCGAGACGTTCAGGACGATATGCGATCTTGCGGATCCGGTTCCCCTCAACCAGCAAGTCGCCACGGGCGAACGGGTCGCCAGACTCCTTGTATATAAGTGCGTCTTTGAACAGGACTCCGGTTCGCTCCGATGCCACAGCCGCGTGACCTCCTACCCAAGTCTTACCGCGGCACGCAACGCAACTCGGATCATGGCATCTATGCCATTCTCAATTTCGCTTGGGCTCTTTATCTCGTGGCCGGTTATCAGGTTGCCCGCGGGCACCAGCAGCGCTGCTCCAGCAGATCCACGAAGGCTGGACACGACGAATACGGCTGACGCTTCATTTTCGACCGCGAGTACCCTTGAGTCGCTCCAAACCTTGATGCGGTGTCTGTAGTCTCCATGCGCAAACGGTGATTCGATGTAGAAGGCATCGTGTGTTCGGACAATACCCAGTCTGTAGTCGATGCCAAGTTCCTCTGCAGCGTCTACCAGTGCCCGCAGGAGTGTGAAATCTGCGACAGCAGGATATGAAAGCGGGACGTACTCAGGAGTCGTACCTTCTCCGCGGACCGCGCCTGTAGCGATGATGAGTTGGCCAGGAGCGATATCTGCCTGAAGGGCACCGCATGTACCCACCCGAATGAGATTCCTCGCGCCTACGTTTATGGCCTCTTCCACGGCGATGGAGGCCGAGGGTGCTCCAACTCCTGTTGATATGGTGGAGACTGTCACCCCATCAACTCTCCCGGTATAGGTGTAGAACTCGCGATTTGCTGCTACATGGCGCGCGTCCTCAAGGTAGCCTGCTATCACTTTCGCACGTGCAGGATCCCCTGGCAGAAGGACTGTTCTCCCAATATCTCCTGGCTTGCACCTTATGTGATGCTGAACCTCCATGTCTGCTCCCTCACTTTGGTAGAATAATGGATGCACCATCTCTAGCGGCTACCCTGCCAGGTCGCTACAAACCTGAGCTTCGGGGCATGCGGAAGAAGGTAATGCCTGGAATACACGACGGCCTTGTCGGACGTGTCGTACGCCACGCGTTCAATCAGTAAGGCCGGAGTATCAGCTGGAACGCGGGCATTTCTCGCGTCGGTCTCTCCGAGGTGGACCGCGCTTGCCTCGACCTCGGAGCGAGCCACCGTTACTCCAGCCGACGCTAGCAACCGGACCGCGGAATCCGGTGCGTTTCGGCGTACTCGTTCGAGGACGAACGGCACGACTCTGATAGGCACGAAGTCAACCATGTACGCCACCGGAACCCCCGTCACCTCGGCCCTTATCTGCAAGACCAGTACCCTCTCACCTTCGGACAGATGCAACCGATCCTTCGCGACCGAGCCCGCCTCTTGGTCATAAGCAGCGATCACGCTGCAGTCTACGCGGTCCCCACGTGCACCAAGGAAGTCCACTGTATCTACGAACCGCGACACATCGGTGCCCGGAGGGGCCTTCGCCGGGCCGAGCACGGTACGCCCGATTCCGCGCTGGTTCACGACGATTCCGTCCTGTTCCATAAGGAGGAGGGTCTCACGAAGAACATTCCTGCTGACCTTCAGTAGGCTCGCAAGCTCAGGCTCGGAAGGCAGCTTACTCCCAAACGGAAGGCGTCCGCACCTGATCATCTCAAGGAGCCTTTCGTAAAGCTGCACTCTGAGGGGCTTGAAGCCCTTCTTTACCCGCACAAGACCTTCCTCCCTGAAGTGTCGTGACTCAATGACCCAAGTTGCTCACGAACCCTTTCTGACCTACGCATCGGCAACATGGCAAAAGATCCGACTCTTGGTGTTGTAGTATAACAGATGTTGGACATCTTGATAGTATGATATCACGGGATGGAGACGAAGGCAATAGCTCATGTCCGGTTGGCGTTGGACGATCCTCCCACCACCGACTGTGGTTGGTACAGCGCGTCACGCATCGCAGCTCGGGGCTTACGTCACTATCGCGAACCCGTCGAGCAGTTCGATGAAGGACGGCTCATGACTTGCAGTGGCATTTGAGGTTCTTCGAAAGCTGGGCGGTATTCCGTCGTGGCGGAGAATCTGCGTGTAGAGCACACACCCTGCGGCGGCCAGCGCCGGCCGTCGCTGCCACCTCCTCCGCAAGCGCCCAGGCAACGGCAGCCTCCAAGCTTCAGCCGAAGGCGCGCGAGGACTTCGAAGAACGTGTCCAGATCACGTGCGCGGCTCATTCCCGCATCCGAAGGCCTCCTCCCGACCCTATCTTCTCGATCTCGGCCCGGTCACGCGGCCAGGCGGCCGCACGCGCCCTCCGACGGACTCGCTTCCGGTGAACTCCTCCTCGATTTGCGTCACGCGGTTGGACGAGCTCCGGGTGGGCCCGCCGCGCGTCGGCTCGCTCGCAATGGACATACTCCCCACAGACTCGTTCCCGATCTGGACGGCGCACATGAACGTGGCAGGTAAGTCGTCCGCGATGAGGCGGTCCCACAACGCCTCCGCGTCCACCACGTCCGCCGCCTCCCTCTCCCCTGCCTGCGCCTCCTGCGCGAACCCCAGCGCGAAGAGCTCGAATATGCGCCCTTTCGAGGCGATCACAGGGCTCCCGTAGGCAGTGGCCTCCTCTGGGCCAGCACGAACCACTGTCACGCCGGGGCCTCTGACGGCGTCCTCGTTGCCGGAGCCCGTAAGGAAGATGAAGCGCTGGCCCGACCGCGGGATCACCGGAGGTTCGAGCGCATCGAGGTAGCGGGCGCCCAACAGGAAGACGACGAGCGGGAAGCCCTTCGCGACCGCCCTGACGTCGCGGGCGATGCCTAGATGCCGCGACCACGCCAGGGCTTCACGCCTGCCCATCATCGGGAATGTAGCTGCCGGGCATGATGAGGCCGCGTAGAGCCGTTCGTACTAGAGGCGATTCTGCAGTGAGGCGATCTTGTCAGGACTACGAACCAGGACTATGAAGCACGAGAGGGGCACTCATGCCCGAACATGCTGAGCAGCGCAGCCACGACCTCCCCCTGTTTCTCGCGTGAGAGCATTCCTGCACAATGGTCCAGTCGATAGCCGCTCACGTTGCCACGCGTTCCCTCATTCGTTCACTCCCCCCACTCTCGCCTGACGACGGTCCCGTCGATGCGCAGCATCCGCGCGGCCCCGAGCGCGGCCGAAAGCTCGTCCATGCGGTAGTTGTAGGCGAGGCGCTCACGGGAAAGCCACACTCCTGTCTCCTGCCGTCCCTGGTTGAACAGCCGATGAGAGAGACGGAACTGGGGTAGGTTACCCCGCCCCTCAGCGCCCTGGGTTAGACATGCACCGGCAAGGGCGGGCGCACAGCGTGATGTTCGCCAGTGGCCCGCATAACGATCATCCGCCCTTGCCCATAGGGCCGTGGTGGACTGCGATGCGGCGGACGATGTCAGCTCGGTACACACATGCCGCAACTACCACTTCCGAGATCTGGGACAGCCAATCGTTGAATGCCTTTAGCTCTCGGTCCAGCCATCGACAGATCTTTCTGAACCAAATCCTTCCCAACCCGCCTTGCACGTAATACTCTCATCTGGTATCATATACGGTGCCATGTGGGATACTCATGGAGGGGAAGGGCTTGAGCAAGCGCGATAAGCGCATAGAGAGATGGCGTAATAACCCACGAGATGTGGACTTCGAAGAGCTAAGATGCGTAATGGAGTACTTCGGGTGCTACGTGGATCAGCCGCGCGGTGGTTCGAGCCACTACGTCATCGGCCACGAGGCCGTCTCTCGGTCTATCACGGTGTGAAGTCCCATCCTTTGAAACCCATCTATGTCAAGCGTGCTCTCGCCCTGATCGATGAGATAAAGGAGGCCATTGCTGATGGAGACGTCTAGAGAAGACCTGTTCGGGTATAGCGTAAGGCTCTCCCATTTGGGCGAGGAGGACGGCGGGGGATGGCTGGCAGAGGTACCCCAACTGGACGGGTGCATCTCAACCGGAGAGTCACCTCAGCAGGCTTTGACCAACGTCCAGGACGCAATCAAGTGCTGGCTCGAGTCGGCCAAGAAACATGGAAAGGAGATTCCGCCACCGGTGGACCACACAGAACCCGAGTTTAGCGGGAAGTTCACCCTCAGGGTCCCCAGGACACTCCATCGGATGCTGGCGAAACGTGCCGAGTCAGAGGGCGTGAGTCTGAACCAGTACCTTGTGTCACTTATCTCTTTCGGGCTGGGTAAGGAGTTCGGGGAACGTTCTGCCCAGGCGCGGGAGACGCATGCCAGCGAGGTGGGGCCCCAGGCCAGCTATTCCATAGCGAGCGAAGACCGCCCGTCCCCTGCCTACTGCACCTCCCCCAGCGCCCGCTCGAGGACGCCTGCGACGTAGTCGATCTCCTCGGCGGTGAGGTGGTTGTGGAACGGGATGGCGATGCTCGTCCGTCCCGCGAGCTCGGTGACGGGGAAGTCCCCCTCCTTGAAGCCGAACTCGGCGCGGTAGAAGGGCTGCAGGTGGATGGGGGTGAAGTACGGGCGGCACCCGATCCCCGCATCCTGGAAGCGCCGCATCACGTGGTCGCGCACGGCGGACTGGCGCTCGGGGGTAGGCTCGTCCACGCCGACCCGGATCACATACACGAACCAGCTCATCCGCGTCACCTCCGGAGCCACATGCGGCAGGCGCACCCCCGGCACCCTCGCCAGGCGCTCCGCATACATCGCCGCCACCCGCTCGCGCTTGGCGATGATCTCCTCGATGCGCGACATCTGCGCGACCCCGAGCGCGGCCGAAAGCTCGTCCATGCGGTAGTTGTAGCCGAGCCGCTCGTGGGAAAGCCACACCCCGGCCTCCCCCCGTCCCTGGTTGGACATGCTCCGGCAGAGGCGCGCTGTCCGGTCGTCGTCGGTGACGATCATCCCGCCCTCGCCCGTGGTGATCTGCTTGTTAGGATAGAACGCGAACACCGCCCCGTGCGAGAAGGCGCCGTGCCCGGCCTTAATGCCCTTGTACTCGGACCCCAGGGACTCGCAGGAGTCCTCGATCACCACAAGCCCGTGGCGGTCCGCGATCTCGCGGATGACGTCGAGCCTCGCCGGCTGACCGAAGGCGTCCACCGGGAGGATGGCCTTCGTGCGAGGAGTGATGGCGTCCTCGATGAAATTCGGGTCGATCTTCGCGGTGTCTGGCTCGATGTCAACGAACACCGCCTTCGCCCTGTTGTAAAGGATGCGGTTGCTGGATCCGATGAAGCTGAACAGCGTCAGACAAGTTCTGTCGCTTCTTTTCCTGTCGCTGCATCTGTTCCGTGGGTGATAGACCAAATGGCGGCCGTTGAAGCTTGTCGGGGTCAGTAGGCAGGGGTATCACCAAGTTGCACACCTCATGTGGTATAGCATGTTTGGGCTTACGACCCCCGTTCTTATGGGCCAGGAACGGCGGGCCGTGCATAGTCGCTCCTTTCTTGAGGCGTTTCACCTAGCCGGGAGCTGAACTGCAACGCTTGGGCTGCTTGTGACGCTGTAAGGCTACCTCAGACAACTCGTTCAATGACGTAGAGCCGACGGACTTCTTTCTGGCTCAAGAGAATCTCCATTGCTATGGTAACATCCTCCCAGAGCCATACCGAGAGCGCAAGTAGCTGGCCTGAGGATGTCACCCAGTTTCCGCCACCTGCCCCAGCCCTAGGGCTGGGGCAGGCGCTCGGGCCCCTCGCAGGCCAAGAGCGTACTGCCGGAGAGTGACATTATCACAGGCTTACGACATCGGGGCAAATTGAACGCTTGACATAAGGAGAGTCAGCTTCCTATAATATTACCAGAGATTTGGCAATCCTGCTTCAATAGCCCATTGTTGTCGAACGTTCACATTTATGGCGTCAGTGCTGAAAGTTATTAGTGAAGGGTTGCGCTATGTCAGGCCTGATAAGGGAGGGTGACGGATGAATTCCGACGGGACTGTCAACGTTCGTGTTATCTACCCCTCCGCGCGGAAACCCGCGGAGCGCGAGTTCTCTCTTCGAACGCCGGTTTGCCAGGTCAAGGCGTTCGCTCTTGGTGAATTCGGTATCACAGAGGGCGCGGATTCTCAAAACCCTGCAAACCAAGTGGTGTTCTTTCTTTTCCATGGTCGCACGAAGGTTGAGGATCTCAACCAGCCTCTTAGTGCCTTTCACAAGGGTAATCAGCAAGAGATGGTCTTCCGGTTGATAAGAGAGGTCATTGTAGGGTAGGTAGCGACCATGGTTGTTGATCCAGCTCAGTCTCTGCTCTGCCTCCGCGCTGACTTAGAGGCGATTCAGGACGAAATAAAGTACTTTGGGTGGAGGATCCAACCCTGGCCAGTGGACGATCTCACCGTTTTCGTCACGATGACCTCGGCTGTTGATTTGCGCGCATGGACTCTTCGGCTCGTATGTCAGAACTACCCCGATGAGCCGCCGTCGATCAAGTGCGTGAATCCGCAGACGAAGGACCCTAGTGATTCCTGCGCATGGCCTCAATGTGAGGGGTTCCGCCCCACATCGGACTTGTGCATGAACATTAGCCGTGAAGGACTCATGCAGTTGCACCCAGGCTGGCAACAGAGTGGCTATCGGTGGATCACGGATGGTAACCCGATCCACTGTGTTCTTCTATCCATCCAGTTCCGGCTCGACGATCCGTCCAAGTATAAGCCGAAAGGGTAGTGTAAATGGACATTCATGGCTACTTTCCTCTCATCAACAGTTACGACCTGCCTTTCAACCTACTTCCTGAGACGGTCCGAGTCTTGCGGGATGAGGGAGCAGGAAAAACTGAAAGCCTCGTTTTCTGGGCAGGACGCGTTTTGCGTGACCGAGCAGAGCTATCCACAATCATTGTGCCGAAGGGATCAGGGGTCCAAAAACACCCTCAGTACGTACGGATCAGCGATGCAGCGATGCTTCGGGTTGCGGAGCTTCTCAACCCGCCTGACCGAGTGCTGTTGGCTCAGGTCCACACCCACAGAAGAGCAGCGTTCCACTCGCCGACGGACGACTCTTATGGTTTCAGATCCCCTGGTTTCATTTCCATCGTAATCGGAAACTATGCAGCGGATGCGGTCCCCGCTATAGATACATGGGCGGCATGGGAGTGCACGGACGGCGTTCGGTTCCGTGAACTGCTGCCCGCGGAACTTAGTGCGAGGTTTCGCGTGCGGCAGGATCTTCCGCTGCGTATCCTGGAGGCCACGTGATGCTTGAAAAGGGCCTGGGTCGGCACGACCGACACCTTCGTCTTGCGCAGGGCGTTACGGGAGAAGATCTAGAGGAGCTTGGCAGGAAGTTTCTATCGCAGCGTGTGCTGGTAACCGGAGATGAAGCATTTCTTGACACCAGAGAGGGCCGACTCACCGTAGTTACAGCCCTCAACCTTATCGTACGCTTTTGCCCTAAGATCGATATAGATCTTGGTAATCATCGCCGCCTAGTTACTGACTCCCTCGGGGTTCTTAATCGTGTCGACCAGAGTCCCAATGCATGCTTCAACGAAGTGAGAGGAGCACCCTGGGAGGAGTATGACGCTGTTCTGTACGCCGGGCGGCTGCCAGAATGCGGTCCGAACGTAACTAGCGTAGTCGGTAGTGGCTGGCTTGCAGGTGTCTCGTGCTATGGACCAACACCTGATCTGCCTGGAGGCCCTTATAATCCGTTTGGCCCGCTTATCGCGGCGACCTTCGGTGCTGCCGAGGTCTTCAAGCGGCTTATACGGGCACGGCCGGGTGCGGTGTCTTTCTTTTCACCGACCGTCTTTTCCGCCTATTCATATAGAGTGTATGGTTGCTGCGAACCTACAGAGCTAGAACCGACCTTACCAGCGGAAACGTGCCTTCCCGAGGTGTTCCTAGCAGGGGCCGGAGCCGTGGGCAATGCGTTCGCATATGCACTCAGGAACGTTCCCGGAGTAACGGGCCCATGCGCCGTAGTAGATCGCGAGGATTTGGACGACGAGACTAACCTGAACCGGTATCTTTTGGCTTTCCATGAGGACGCCTACGGCGAGGAGCCGGTCCGCAAGGTCGATCTCGTAGCTCGAGCCTTCGAGAACACTGGTATTAAGTGTCGCCTGTACAAGATCGAGATCGACGAGTACCTCAAGCGCATCTTTGATAAGGCTGAGCCACATCCTGACGTAGTAATCAGCGCTGTAGATAACAACGATGTTCGTCCGTCGCTCCAGAAGCTTTGGCCTGATCTATTGGTCGAAGGAGCGACAAGTGACAGTGTGTTCCAGGTGTCCAGGCATGCCTATGTGGATGAACTGGCGTGCCTCATGTGCATTCATAGTATTCACCACGCGGCACAGAGCCACGAGCCTTACGAAACCCAAGCTGCAAAGAGATCGGGTCTTTCTGATAAAGAGGTTCGGGATGCACTCCACGACGAGAAGTTGGTGGTTACCCCAGCGGACGTAGATGCCGCGCCTGAAGATAAGCGGGCGTTCCTCAAGGAGCGAGTAGGCAGGCCCATATGCTCCGTCCTCACGGAAATCGAAACGCTTTCTAAAACCCCTATGGAAATGCCGCCTGCGGCTACCGTTTCTTTTGTGTCGATGGCTGCGGGAGCACTCGCAGCGGCAGAGGTTGTCAAATGGGCATCTGGAATTGGCTCGCGGCTAGAAACCCTTTTCCAAATGGACATGTTCTGTCCCATAGAAAACGCCGTACTTCAGGGAGTGGAGAAGTCTCAACGTTGCCAATGCTACACCCGGCGCCGTCAGATCGACCAGTACAGGGCCTCTGCGTTCTCTAGAAGATGAGGCAGTGAGAAGTTCCTCAAGAGAAGCTAGAATACGGAGGAACGCACCGCCCGCATAGAATGGTCACCACAAACCTGAGATGGAGAGGACAGACACAAATTCGTGTGGGTGTCGTGGCTGGCTTGATGTCACTCTGTGTTTCATTACTGTGAACCACCCCTATAGGTTCACCAAGGGCATCTCGGTGTCTGTATGGGAGCGATGACGCAGCTCATATGCCTTGATTATCTTCGCTCTAAGCACAACCAGAGCGGTCCCGCAAATCCCGATAACCGCAACCAAGCTGCGAGGCCACACGCAGGCTGCAGCGGCAGCGGCGGCCAGTGCGATGTTGATACCGAGCACCGCCACTGTAACCTGCTTGTGAGTATGACCAGCCTGCACCGCTAGTTGGTATGCATGTGTCCGGTGAGCTTCGGTCCACCGTTCCCTGCGCCAAATCCGCCGCAACAGGGTAGCTGTGGCGTCCACCACAAAGACCCCCAGCAGCAACACCCACACCAGAAGGGGTAAGGCGCCAGAGTTCTCGGATGCGACGGCAAGTACGCCGAATGTGAAGCCCAGAAAGCCGCTTCCCACGTCGCCCATGAATATCCTGGCCGGGGGCCAATTCCAGACCAGAAATCCTGCCGACGCGGGAACGAGAAGCGTGCTAACCAGAGCTATGCTGGCCGCACCAGGAGCCGTCCTAGTCATCCCGGGGTTTGGCAAGAGTCCGACTCTCATTCCTCCGATGAGCAGTGCAGCCGTACCGGCAACGGTGATCGCTTCGGTTCCAGCGAGGCCGTCGATCCCGTCCATGAAGTTATACAGATTGACGAACCAGACGATCCCGACAACCCCCAAGACAAAGCCGACTGAACCCAAAGAGAGGCGAGTCACCCCGAGATTGAGCGATGGAAGGCCGCCAAGCCAGTACAAAGCCCACGAGGCGGCAATGACATGCGCCCCGGCGCGCAGCGTGGCGGGTAGACCGCGCCGATCATCAAGCCAGCCGACACCAGCCACAAGGAGACCACCGCCGCAAATCGCTGCCGCGACTTCGCCGTTGATGATGCTGCGCAGAGCCAGAAGTATGACAGTGCCCAGGAAGACAACAACAATGGCTAATCCTCCGCCCCGCGGCGTAGCCACCACGTGGGAGCTTCTGGCGTTAGGCACGTCGAGGATTCCCCGACGCAAGGCGTATCGCCGCACAACCCCGGTGAGACCATATGCCGCAAGGAACACAAGAGCAGTAATTTGCATGATCTCCGCAGTCAATCCGGAGTACCTCCACCTCAACCGGCCCGCTTCGAACAGAACTCGCGGTGGGTCCCAACACGCCGCAAGCCCTGCTAACAAGCACGTCACGACGCTGCACGGAGGCGCCTACCTACGTTCATACCTTGGAGAAGCGCTTCCATCCGCGCTTGCACCAGGTGCATGCTGCAGGCATCCGGTATTGGGCATTTGTTAGGCTGCACCGTTGCAGGCCTAGTAGCCGACTCTAGTGCTCTGGAAAGCTACGAACGTGCTCTTAGGTACGCGGAGGAACCCGCGTACCTGCGGAATTCGCAACCTGGCATGTCCTACCTGCCGAATGGCTGATGATGATAGAACACCACTCTGATCGATTCACGGCGAGTATGCTCGATAACTCAGCGCTGCGCTTCAGGAGTCCTTGGAGGGCTAGGCTTCCCGCAGCTCTGCTGATAGGCTCCCTCCATTGGGCGGCACGCGCCAACTACTACCCCAAACCCTCCAGAGTGGTCCACAAGGAACCACCCGGACGGGACCGGCCATCCGCCCTTTTGACCTTGCTGACTCCTCCGGCGTCACGCTCCTGCCGCTATGGCGCCAAAACGCACTCGTAGGTATACGTTGCCTCTTGCAGCTTTGAGTGAGTTCCCTCGAGAAGGACCCGGGTTTCCACCCGGCGCCGGTCGGAGTAGAGCGGTACCTTCAACTGGTTGATCTCGCTCCGCTTCTCAAGTCTCGCCTTTGGACCTGTACCAGTCGACGGTCTTCCTAATACCTTCCTCCAAAAGTATCGGCGCTACAAAGCCTACCTCCTGCCGGAGTCTGGTCACGTCGCACACCGCATCCTCAGTGATCTTCACCACTTGCTCAGGCGTCAGAGGACTCTTGCGCCCAAGCAGCCTTGCTGCCACGGTAAGGCACCAACTGCCCACCAGCGCAAGCCGCCGATCTACCCTGACTAGGTGACGAGGTTTGTTGAGTGCCGAGGCAATGGCCGCTACGATCTCGTCAAGCCTGTACGGTTCGGGGTCTGCAACATTTAGGATGGACACGCCGCTAGGCCCCGGCCATCTGGCAAGTCTACTGCACAGGGCTGCCACGTTGTCGACATATGTCATGCTCTTTCTGTTGGCGCCCTTCCCCAGCACCAGTGGACCGTGTTTCGCCACAGCCTTTATCAGTCGAGAGACATTTCCCGGCTCGCCCTCGCCGTACACGGTGCTTAACCGGAGAATGGTCAGCCTCATGCCGGTCTCAGCGGCAACATCCGCCGCGGCCTTCTCAGCCATGAGTTTTGATTGACCGTAAGCGTTGTCTGGCCTGCAGGGGGACTCCTCCTTGAAACTCACACCGCCTTTACCGTACACAGACGTGCTGCTGGCAAACACGAAGTGCCGCACGTTGTTGGCACCGGCAGCCCTTGCGATGTTCCTGGTTCCCTCGACGTTAATAGACCGGTACTCGTCTTCTGTCGCTCTTCGGTGGACCGCCGCAGCAAAGTGGAACACTGTATCGACGCGTTTAGTCGCCTCGGCAGCTACAGAAGGATCCCTGACGTCGCCGACAACCACATCACGTGAAGAACGTGGTGTCCGGAACGGGGTACGGCGCACAAGGCACCGGACGTCCATCCGGTCTGAGAGAAGCTGGTCCACCACACGAGAGCCTATGAAACCGCCGGCTCCCGTAACCAGAACCTTCTCGCCCACGTATCCCACGACTCCCTTCGCTCACCGTTCGCTTACAGTCGGTGTCACACGCGGTCAACTGCACCCGACGACAGTTCACCGCAGGCGTATCACCGGATTCCTCTCCCATCGGTCAGCGCGTCAGATATCCTCATAAACGTGAGCTTTCGACTCCACTCCTCCAGGAAGCGCCGCAGTCTCAGCTCTGCGGTACGCGTTCCGCCCGAGTGCCTGAGCCTCGTTGCCAAAGACATCCCGGGAACATCAGGTTGCCCGCGGTCCAGCTCCCACGGGTGGAGATAGAAGACTAAGGAAGCTTCCCTGAGGATGTTCGGAAGACCCAGGCGAAAGATACAATATGGGAGCATCCGAAAGTACCCGCCGCCTGCCCATGGGATCGTAAGATTTCCCGCTCTCACTACAGATATCGGGATTTCCCAGAACCCTGATCGTACCTCGAAGGGTCTCCGAGGCGCGGGACCCTGGCCGCTGGGCAGTGTCAGTGAGCCGTATCTCTGATGCATTGCAAATGGGTGGAGGCTGGAATCGTAAGTGAACCCGTGCTTCCGGAGGATGTCGATCGCGTCATCGTTAATAGAGAAGCACGGCGCGCGATAGCCTTTGACTGCTTGACCCGTCATGTCTTCGAGCAGCCTTTTAGAGCGGACGATATCCTGCTCGAACTCTTGCAAGGACTGACGCGGTATTAGTTGATGGTTGTACCCGTGCGAGGCAACCTCGTGGCCTGCAGATTGAATGTGTTTGACCAAGGACGGGATGCGTTCAGCAACCCATCCGAGGATAAAGAAGGTCGCTTTGAGGTCGAGATCCTCAAGAATGCTCAGGATTCTTTCGGTCGACTCGGCCACCCGGAGCTGTTGGCCGTCCCACAGGCTTCTCGGGACAAGTGAGCGGAGATTCTCGCTCTGAAACCAATCCTCTATGTCAAAGGACAGGAAACACGCGTGGGGTGCACGGATCATACGAGTCGCCTACCCATTCTCCTGAACTGCCGAACATGCTCGGGTTTCGGGAACGAGTAATACCTCGCACCTTCTTTGGGCATCGGTTTCAAACGGACGGTTCCAGTCCGGAACTGCTCTATCACTTCAGTGAGCATGTGCGCTGCCTCGATCTTCGTACGCTTCATGAGTGTGTCTAGAGTGTCGTGAGACCCGATCGGTACCTGCCTCTCCATGATGATGGGACCGTCATCAACTTTCGGGGCCATTACGTGGACCGTCACGGTCGCCGAGGGCTCACCATTCAGCATCTGCCAGAAGGTCGGAAGCATGCCGCGGTATTCGGGTAACTTACCGCTGTGCACATTAATGCACCCGTACCGAGGAATGCTGAGAACCTCACGGGAGAATATCTGCGAAGCGGCTACTGAAATGATCAAGCTCGGTGTCAGGGTACGAAGAAGGTGCAATGACTCTGCAGAGTTGATGTCTACCACATGAAGTAGCGCTGTTCGGGCGAGTGCGCCACGCAATCCCCACCGACGACGGGGCCTGACGATTTCCACAGCAGAAGCGCAACAGAATTGGAGGCCACGGCGGATGAAGTCGCCCATGCCATAGAAGCGATACATTTCCCTGGCTAGGTCTAGTGTCGACTGCCGGTTGAGCGGTCTAAGTACAATTATCGCTGGAACCGATACATCCGCTGATAGGTGAAATACCCGTGAGAACTCTTCAAAGAACGCTGACGTATAAAACGGGTCGTCTTGTGTTACGAGAACAATCCTAAAGCCGTCCATCACTGCTACACGCCTCACAAAGACGCCATTCCTTGTCTGCCGTCGCTTGGGCACCCATCTGGCAAGGTACGACTGTGCCCTTGCCCCTCCATCTTTCTCTGCTTTGCAGCGCCCCGCGTTTCGGACGCGATAGCTGACACTGCTATCGGCACCTCCCGCGACTATTCGCTTGGCGAACAGCAAGAAGAAGGACGTCTTCCAATTCCTTGGCAATCGTTCGTCTCAAGTACCTTGAAGCAACATGTGCCCTGCCGTTGCGCCGGCAGGCTTCTCTGAAATCCTCTCTCTGCTTCATTTCCAAGATCGCAGAAGCAAGCGCCTGTGAATCTCCGGGAGGGACTATAAGTCCTGCTTTCGCTTCAAGCAGGACATCGCAGGACTCCCCGGAAGCGCAAAGGATCACAGGACACCCTACTCCCATGTATTCATATAGTTTCGAAGGAACGCTGTCAGTAAGTTGACCGTTCTTTAGCGGAATAACTGCTGCGTCTGCCATTGCGAGATAGGATCGAACCTCCTCTTTTGGAAGTCCAGGCAGGAAGCGAACGTTACTAAGGTTGAGCGTCGCAGCCATGCGCATTAGTTCGCTCTTCGCAACCCCTTCCCCGATGATCAGGAATTGTACGTCAGGCGTCTGCTTCTCGAGTGTTGATGCCGCCCACAACAGAACGTCAACACCCTGAAACCTCCCGATGAGTCCTGCATAAAGCACTACAAAAGCCCCGTCCAGCCCCATCATTGTTCTCAAACGGGTGTCTACGGGAGCATTTATAAACTCCTCGTCCACACCGTTACGTATGACGTGGATCTTTTCTCGTGGAACGCCTTTCTCGACCAGCTTGTTCACTTTTTGCTCCGTTACAACCGTAATGACGCTAGCTTTCCTGTACAAGAACCTCTCTAGTCGTTGTGCAACGCGATTGGCGAGCGAATCGGATTTCAATTCCCCTATTAGTGTAGCTATCTCGGGCCATATGTCCCGAACGTCAAACACAAATGGGCACCTCTTGAACAAGGCTATCGCACAACCTGAAAGCCCAAGGAATAGAGGTGGGGAACTTACAAACGCCATGTCGTACCTCTGCGAATTGAGGATAGACACCAGGCTTGACGACACCACAAATGAAAGCTGATTCGCAAGCCTAGGCGCTGTCCTCGCGCTCGCCGACACGTACATATAGGTGCGGACGACTTTCAAGTCATCCATGCGCTCAAGTGACCACGGTCGTACCCTGTATGGCTTGAACACTCGTCCGTTAGGGTAGTTCGGGTAACCTGTCACTACGGTGACATCATGCCCTAGTCTGCTGAGATTCATTGCCAAACCATACATCCGTGCAGCAGGCGCCCCAGTCTCTGGAGGGAAATAGTGGGTAACAAAGAGAATTCGCATGATGTACAGCCTCGACTTCCCATAATCAGGCATTGTGCAGCCTCACATCTCTGCAAACGAGCAACCACTGAAGCAACGAACGCGCTGCTCAGCACGGCGTATGCGCTGAACCCTCACAACCTTGCTCGCCAACACCTTTGCTCACCTGTCCCGACTCCCAAACGAACTACTCTGAACCCAGCTCTGTCCCATTCTTCACCACAGAAGCCCCTCGTGTCAAGGATTAGGCGCTGCCTCATCAACGCAACAACCTTCTCAGGCACAAACTGGGACCTATATACAGTATGATCAGTCAGCAACACCACAGCGTCTGCACCTCGTATCGCATCTTCCAGGGTATACCCGCTGAATCTCGGTACATAGGGGTCGTGAACCACGACGTCGTAGCCTGCGGCTCTGATCCTCTCGATCACCTGAAGGGAGGGACTCTCGCGTTCGTCCCCCACATCGGCCTTATACGAAACCCCAAGAGCAGTCACTTTCTCTGTTTTCCGGCCTAGGGCCTTTGACTCATCCACCATCCCGCAGAAAAGGCTAAGAACATGTAAGGGCATGGCTGAGTTTACCTGTCTCGCCACACTTATGAGTCGCGCTTTCTCAGGAACCGCCTCTATGAGGAAATATGGATCGACTGCAATGCAATGGCCTCCCACGCCAGGCCCGGGTTTCAACACATTCACCCTCGGATGGCGATTCGCCAGCGCAATTGTCTGGAATACATTGACCCCGAGTTCTTCACAAATGAGGGCAAACTCGTTAGCCAGCGCTATGTTGACGTCCCGGTAAGTGTTCTCCATGAGCTTAACGACTTCGGCGGTGGTAGAGTCAGTGCCAATTACGTTCCCGCGTACGAAGGTACGGTAGAACGCAACAGCTTGCTCGGTGGACTTGTCGTCAACCCCACCAATAATGCGGTCGTTCTCGATTAGTTCCCGGAGAATATGCCCAGGCAATACGCGTTCCGGCGCATGGGCAAGATAGAAGTCCTTCCCGCAAGTGAGGCCGCTCCCTGCCTCCAAGACCTTCCGAACCAGCGTGTTTGTGGTTCCGGGTGAAACTGTGGATTCAAGAATTACAAGGTTGCCCGGACGAATATACGGTGCGACACCGCATGCCGCTTGTTCAACATACGAGAGATCCGCGCTAAACGTCGGGATGTCATGGTGTTCGTCTTGTAATGTAAGGTATTGCCCTGGAATACCAGTCTCGCCCCTGGAATCATGACTTGCAGCAGCTACCTGCTCTTTCACCTCGTTGGCCCGGTCGCAGCCTAGCACAGGTCGACACGGCGTGGGCACCGCAAGAATGAAGACGTCTCCTGGTTCGGCATGCTCAGAGACCCGCAGATGACCGGAGGCGAACGCTTCGCGGGCGATTTCCGCGAGTCCGTCCTCGTTGAGAATGTGAATTCCACCATGGTTGAGCTTGTCTACGATCTCGCGATTGAGGTCTATCCCCAAGACGTCATGACCTGCCTGTGCTACCACGCAAGCTGTGGGAAAGCCAATGTAACCAAGTCCAACTATACACACTTTCACGATGGCATGCACCGCCCTTTGCTCGTGTCAAGCGGATGCTGGGCCAGGCCCGCACGAAGGATATTCGCCTATGGGCCACAGACGGCCCAATCCCCAGGTTCTCATGATATCGTCTACTTCGGCAGCGAGCAACGTAGTCGTCTCTCGGTCCTTTGATAAGGGCTGGATTAGCGTGAAGAACCGCACAGGCCCCTTTACTCTCGCCGTGACACGGTATGACCAGGCTGGAAGTCTCTCACCGTAGTACAGAGACCACCATCCCCGCATGGGATTTGCCTGCCCCTTTGCCCATGTGCCCGCCACTTCCTGCGTGCAGCCAACCCGAAGAAGAAGCTTTGTATCCTCAATTGTTGCTACGGCCCCCGTAGGGTTTAGCTCGAGTTCCACATCGCCTACAAGCCAGTGGAGGGTGAATTCATGCTCCGAGTCGTCTCCGAAGAGATCATCGACAACGAGGAATGCGTCATCTTTCTGCGCACTGAACCTTCTGTGGATAACTGGGCTATAACCAGCATGCTCTCCGATGAAAAGTTGTGTCAAGCCGATGGTGGAGAATTGGAGAGCCCGTCCTCGCGCCCAATTTGACCACAAGAAACGGCCCCCTTTCCTCATTTGGTCGCGGTCATCTACCGTCACCGTGTTATGCGAAGACGTACCTGCGAAGTATTCTAGCCAGCCCCCGCGAGGGTTGTACGAGTAGGTTCCAGCATCAACCAGGAGGTTCTGACCGTTATACCACAGATCCAGGTGAAGCATGTCTGCTTGATAGGGGCGGTGGCGGTACTCTCCACAGCGTATCATAGCAAAGGCATTCTGCCCCCTCAGGACATAATAACCACCAACGGGAAACGAGGCACCACGTCTTGCTATCTGAACGGTCGATGAGTTCTCTGATGTTGATGAAACACAGACAACTCCTTCGCCGTTACGTTTTCTTTGCTCTGCCGGACCACGAAACCAGGTTGTCTCTTCTAGCCATGGCCCCGGACCGTAAAGACTCTCGCCATCTAGTATCACACTCAGTGCATTCAACGAAGGCCGGTAGTCCAGGTAGTCACAGGAGGACAGGGGGAAAATGAGAGCCCCATCGTTTGAACCATAGTTAGGGAGCTGCCCGGTTTTCTCGTCTTGCATACTCCTTAAGAAATGCAGCAACTTTCGGAGACGAGCGATCAACACATTGGGAAACTCCGTCTCATTGACCTGGGCAATCCTTAGACTCCAGCTGAAAAGCTGCACCACAAACCTCGAGTAATTCGTGGAGTGCATCGAGTAAGAACCATCAGTGCATATCTGCCACAAGGCCTCTCTAACCAAGTGGCTGAACCCCTTCTTCCGCCACCTCGTCGATTCTTTGAAGAACGGGAAAAGGGTCCCGATAGTGAACATACCGGCAGCCTCGCTCAGGGAATGGTTATTCCTTACGCAACGCAAGGCATACCAGTGGTTTCTCTCGATGTGCCATGCATTATACCAGAGGTACTTGAGAAGCAACGCGACCCGCTCTGGCGTCGTTACCCTCAAGCCTCCAAATGCATAAAGGCCAAAGATCCACGCAAAGCTTCTTATGGCTATCTCCTGGCCACACCGCCAGTTAGGCCCATACTCCGGCGGATTAGCTTGTACCCATGACTCAAGATGGTTCCAGAATCCGTCGGCATAGCGTTCGTCTCCGGTCAGAGCATAGGCCCTTGCCAAGTAGTAGACATGAGAGAAACGCGAAGCCTCCCAGACGTATTTGATGTCGCCCAACTCCGCGGACAAATCGGGGACAAGCGACCAGTGAGTGTCTCCTGGGTAGCGGATGCCATCGACAGGATTCATGAGCCAGTCTGGAGGGTCACCCAGATCCGCCCACCACCGGCTAAAGAAGAGAAACCTACCCTCCAGCGCAGCATTTGCAACCTCTACGACCCTGTGTGGGTCAGCTATTGCTTCTCTGTAGCCCGACAAGTCAGGGTCAAGGAAGAAGTGCGAATCGGCATTCTGCCATTTCTCAAGAAGGTAAGCGTCTAGGTCAGCCGGTGCCACCCCAAACGACCTCGAAAGCAACCCGTCAACGGACGTAGGCTTAAACCGCCTGCATATTAGGCCGCTTCGAACCTCGCCCTCATATAGAGCCCGCCAGGCAAACCAGGTGGGACCCATTTCCCTAATTAGGCGCAACATGTCGCGGTCATACATTCGGCATCATCAACCCAAACCGAAAAGCCGTCTTCTTAGTCCGGGATCACCGCTCAACAGTCTCTGATTCTCGCGTTTGTCACGCAAGGCCTCGCACCCTTTGCCCTACGGCATCCTCAATTCTGCTGGCTCACAGCCAGTGGAGACCCTTCGCGTGTCCCACGCCTCGTGCCGTCGCCACCATAAGGTACTTCATCGCCAGTTCCGAGTGAAATCCCGTGATACCACGGTACGTTCACGAATAAAGATACAATTACCCACATCACCCCTACGGGAAGTACCTTTCCAATCAGGCATTCCTTTACAAAGCCGCTCAGGCTCCCTCTAATAAGAGAGACCAATGAAGGCAGAAACAAACAATAAATGACCGCACCCAATTCGGACCGCAGCAAGTATCTCCTTGCGAAGCCTAACAGCAGCCCGAGTACAAACATGTGAAGCACAACGCCTATAAGTCCGAAGTTCAAATAACCTTCTGCAACGGTGAAAAAAGCATAGCCACCTCCGCGAGCATACACATCAGGGTAAAGAGTGGATACGTACCATTCTGTCGGTGATAGCGGTCGCACGTTACCAAGAACCTTCAAAGGAATCTGTTGGAAGAGAATCTCTATATAAGATCTCCCCAGCCAAAAAGGGTAGTCCTGCGGTACATGTTCAATCACGTCGTCGAGAATTCTGAACGCGTATCCAAACTCCATCCTCCCCGGGTCAAGCCAACTCCACGAAAAAGATCTCACTACCATATCGAGCTCTACAGAGCCAAGGAAACGTCCACCGAGAAGTCCTCGAATGTAGCCAAATGAAGCAATCCCCACCCACAGAACAGGGAGCACAAACGTCAATCTGCGCCAATTGAAGCGGTAAACGAAGATGTAGTAAGCAGCCACCGAGGATAGCAAGAGCGATAGGAATAACCTCCGCCTAGCGGAGAGCAGTTCCAGAAAGAAGACGCACGCGATGACTAGTATGGAAAGCAACACTCGTGAGCGTGGAGACCTTGAGTTAGCGGAACTGCAGAATATCAGAGCAACACCAGGAAGTGTAAGACCTCGCCAAAGCGTGACGAAGCCTAGACCTCTTTCCACAAGGTAACGTTCCGAATAAGGCATCTGGAAATACGCAAAACCCCCGCCTGCCTCACTGAAGACGACAAAGTACGACGCAATTCCTAGCAGTGACATGAGAACACCTGCGTAGAGAAGAAGCTGATACTTCTGTCTAGAACCAGAACGCTTCGGTATCTCCGCTCTGGCACTTCTCACACAAGCGCAACCCGCAAGACAAGCAAGTAGGCCTATCGCTGCAACGAATGCCGTATAATATGATAACTCAGACCATCTGCCCTGCCTCGCAAGCGAGAGAGGATATGAGAACGAATACAAACAAAGACCCACCGGGAAGAAGGCCTTAACATCGAGAGGGCCTAACCGGGAAATCAACGCCTGGCGCACGGAAAAGACCGCCGTGACCGCTATACAGGTCACAATTACCGTGCTGACGACAACACTTTCGCTAGCAGCAGCAACCACAGAGCCGACGCCTACTGCCAGACCTAATGCAACACCTAATAGAGCCCAATGTCTCATACCCAGGTCGTACCTACCATCAATCAGAATGACAGGTTCAGTGTACCTATCGGAGGCAAGACCTCGCTACCCGTGCTTATGGACTAAGATTCTGCAAGTTCATAGCATTAGCCAGGCACTCGCGCATTCGAAGTCTCTCATGATCTATGCGCTTTGCAACATCCATAAGTGCCTTTCTTGAAAACGCTATGAGCTCGTCAATATCAAGCAGTTGATTGTGCCGTAGGTCTCGAAAATCGAAGCATAGCCTACGTAGCCCTAGATCGTCAAAGGTGCCCGGCATCTTGGACCCCCACGCTGTTCTGTAGATACCTATCGCTGGTGTCCCAGCTGAAAGAGAGAGAATCGCCGCGTGCAGTCTGAACGCTATCGTGCAATACGCGCGTTGATAAATCCCCCTCAGAACCAGTGGATTGAGCTCTTCGATTATCGGGACTTCAACACCCAGGTATCTACCCTGCCTTGCACTGGCCTCACTAATCCTCTTGTCTTGAAGCGTCTGCACAACCAACACAGGTTGCAGGCCCATAGCCCTCAGCTTCAGGAACAAATCGCCCACAAGCTCCGTGGTTTCCCTTCTATCTCTGTCAGGCAGTTCATTCTGATCGCCAAGAGAACTAGCACGCAATACCACAGGAACAAACTCACCTATGCGGAGCTTAGAACTCGCCAATATGCTCATGGCAGCCTCGTGGTCTGTTCTCTGGATAAAGAAGGCTAGATCTGGGAAGACACACTGGCTTGAACCACCCAGTTCAACCGTCCTACTTGACACTGACTCTCTAAAAAAGCAAAACCGTGCTTCTCTCAAGAAAGACTCTATCGTTTCTCTACCTGCTCGATTAGCTAGATCCGGGATAGACTGGGGAAGGAAACCATATGGCTTGTCAAATGCCTTGGCGCAGGCAATTGGATAGAGAATGCCCCGCAATCGTAGGTTATCTTTGAGACTTCTGGAGAAAAGAAGATTGCCCCCGTTGAACACAACGTAGTCGGCCGAACGTATTGCCTTAAGAACGGCGTTATCTCCTGTGAGGGGACAATCTATGCTGGGAAAGAATAGCAGCGATCCCTTTAAGAAGCCGATTGCCTGGCGAATCAATGATTGGGAATGCCTATCATAATCGACAGGAAAAGGCAGCATGCCGACAGACGAGTAGGCCGATCTCATGTACCGTACCGTAGCACTGTAGCCTGGGTGATGCTCCGAGAATCGGCTGATGCCCACTATTCTAACATCCCCCAATGACTGCAGGACATCAACTGCACCGCAATTCAGCGCCATATCCCCCGCGTTGTTCGGCCCATAAATGTAGACGATGACTATCTGAGTCATGGGAATACCTTACCTTTCAGGGTCTCAATAAGGACATATAAATCTGCGCATACTTCTCAGCAACAACGAAAGGATCATAAGATCGAGCATAGGTAACCCTAGCTGATTCAGCGATACGTTCATACAGGGCTTTGTCTGTCAGCAGTTCTCGAACGGCTCTTGCATAGAGTATCGGATCATGCTCTCTGACGACCAGAGAGTCTTCTTTGTCCTTGACGAGATCAGCCATTGGTGCAATTGCTGACATGACGACTGGCCTACCGAGCATGTAGCTTTCCACCAAGAGATTCGGTAACGCTTCATGGAGCGTCGGGAATAGTACCAGGTCTGCCGCAGCTAGGTAGTCTTCCGGTCTCTCTTGCAAGCCCGCAAACACAATGAGCTTGTCAACAGACAGTTGAACAGCCAACTTCTGTAAGGAACTGACATAAGCCTCTGGCCCAGTCCCCACGATGACCCCGCCCACTCGATAGGACATGTCCCGTAGAACAGATAACGTCCTAACAAATACGTCCAGCTGCTTCGACCGGATCAAACGCCCAGCATATACGACAAGATGATCACACCGCGTCTCCCCTAGTAGATCTCTTCGGAGTCGCGCTACCGAAGGCTGATCTATCGTTTTCTTCGGTATAACATTGGGCACGATGGACCACGTGCGCGGCGTGAACCCAACCTTCGTAATATAGTAGTCGGCCTGATATCGTGTGAGAAACGTCGCGTGGTCCACCCGATTACTCAGCCAGGATAGTGCGAATCTAGATAGTATGCGAAACCTTGGTGGCGACGTTCTGTGCACAGTGACAACCACTTTGAACGGCTTGTCACTCCTTTGCAGAAATGTGGCGAGCATGCCTGTGTACAAACCCATTGCGTGAACTATATCTGGTTTGTATTCGGTAATAGCGTTTCTGAGTCCTCCATAGAACGCATAGCTGAAAGGCTGCATGCCGTCATTGGGAAAGGAGCGGACCCCTGCCCCCGCACCATTCTCCCGGCTGTGACTAGGTCCATACACAGCAACGTCTGAAAAACGTGATTCCCCTACCAATGCTTCCGCAAGGTTCCTTGTCGCTCTCAACCCGCCACCCGGAACACTTCTGGCTTCCACCAAGTAAAGCACTCTTGCACGAAGCATCCTTCGGCATCACCGCTTTCTCATTGCACCAACTTTGCCAGCTATTGACTAGTCCTACCGCCATTCTGCGAGTGTGCTAGATTACGACGGACTCGCAGTTCATCTTGAGAAGCAGTATAGAGAGTATCAACAGCTTGGTACCCTAAGATTGGGGGAATCCCAACGGCACGCCTACGCTACACCCTAGTCGGCGAATTCAGTGCCACCCCTGCCACTCTAGCGAGCCCATCAATCAGATGCGTTTGCCACATCGGCCAGCGCCGTCTGTTCAAGCCTGTCACTCAAGTCCGTCGCGGCAACTCAACCGGCGCGTTACAACTACGCTAAAGGCCTGACTGATCGCCCACGCAACCATCCTAGTGGATTCCAGCAAGAGGCACATCAGTTCTGGACCAAGAAACACATTCCGCCGTGTGCGACACTACCGCAGCCCGCCCGACTCAATCTCATGCATACGTGAATGCGCACGCATCCCGGACCACGTGGTCACTCGACAGTATGACCATGAGAACGTCCCTGATGCGCCGCCCCACATAGATCGCGGCATAAGGTCGTAGCATACAGTGCAGGGACCGGGCCGCCGCTTACCAGCTTTGTGATACGGCTCTCACGCTGAATGGCCGGGAGCCGCCAGAGGACAAGCTGATTATAGTTGGATCCGGTTATTAAATGCACGCCATTTACATCGTTCGTGACCTTCAGCACCAGTTCAAAGGCTTGGTGGCCAGGCGCCCCGTCTCGCCCAGCCGCACAGATTGCCTGGTCATTGGACCAGCATTGCTACGTCAAAACCTCGCCTTTCCCTCCCGCCATGATTACTGCGACGGTGCGCGGAAGGGAGCCATTCATAATCGAAAAGCTCGGATCATGAGGCTAGGTCCGGTGCTGCCCCGGTCACGCGAGGTATCGTCTCCTCATTCCTGCCTCCTCAGCCCCCCAAGCCAGCGTGGCATCGCAGAAGCGGCTGAATGGATGCGCAATACGTGCGCGTCCTTCCCAGCGCGCACCTCAGGCCGTTGTGAGCAGTCTCGATCTTAATCTCTCCCGTCGTGCCGAAACTTCTTCCCTCGAGCTGCCAAACAATGGACAGCCGAGTGGGTCAACCTGTCCCGGTGTTTTCGGTGTCCTCCCCGGTACGGGGTGACAAAAGGCGCGCCACTAGGTCGGCTCAGCACACGCGCACGTAGTCGCACCCGCCGCACGCTTGCCCGCTACGGGCCACGAACGAAGCGCTCCGGATCCCGTGGATCCACCGGCGCATGTCCTCCTGGAACCGCGCAAGTTCGCGCCGGTCGTCCTCCACCGGTATAGCCGCGCCGTCCTCGGAGTCGAGGTCGTGGATGGCGAGGCGCACGGGGTTGAGGCCGAGCGTCCTCGCCGCCTCGGCGAAAAGGCGCAGCTGGTTCCGGTGTTGCGCGAGCGGCGGGCGGCTCTCGGAAGTCTTTATGTCGACTATTTCGACCCCTGATGGATCTTGTCCTGCTTCTCCCTCGTCCCCCCACAACAAAAGAACGATCCTGCCGCGCAGGCGCGCCTTCCAGGGGGATCTCGAAGCGGCGCTCGACCTCCGGCGTCCGCGCGATGTCCGCTGCGTGCCTCCTTACGTAGCTCACAAGGCGCCCCTTCAGGGCGTGAAGCATGGCCTTGTACTGAGCGCGTCCCCCGAACGGGAGGTAGAAGCATTCCTCCAGGAGTGCGGCCGCCTCGCTTGCCGAAGGCACGGCGCCCAGCCTTGCACTCCGCGCCATCTCGCACAGCACGTGGTGGGCGACCTTGCCGAAGCCCAGCGCGGGGGTGATGGGGGGCGCAAAGCCGCACACGTAGCGCAGGTAGTACTTGCGCGGGTACTCGCTATGGACGAGGAGCTGTCCGCCTTGACACCTCCGCATAAACTCAATAACGGTGACCCCTGCAAAGGAGCCATCAATGAGGTTATGCCTGATTAAGAAGCCTTCTTCGGGTTCCTCACAGTACGATTCTCTGGACGCCCCGAAAGACACGTACAGAACCTCAAACCTCCTGTCGTAGTCATACGATATCTCATTTCCGACGCGGTTTCTCATATCGAAGACCCCAGACGCGTCGCTCTCAGATAGTCCGCGAATCAGCCAGCCCGATACAACCAACCCTGATGACGGGTCCGGGAACTCTACAATCACCTTCGTCGCCAATTCCGAGAACCCCCTGGCACTGAATTGAGTGTATTCCGAGCATATCACTCCCCGGTCGGGAATGGCTTTATGGTAGTGCAGAGTCTACGGGGGTCTCCTTGCTCCGCGCCCTGCATAGGCAGTCCAGGTAACCACCTTCCTACTTCTCCCGCAGGACGCCTGGACTGGGCAGGCCCTGCATGCGGCCCGCTTTCCGGCGTCTCAACCGGGGCCTGCGTCTCCGGCAGCCATCCATTCTTCGATCCTGTCCAAGAAGGCCTGTGCATCGGAACGGCCTTGGGCTAGGAAAGCCTTGATGTGTTCCCACTTGATGTCGAGGTACTGATGCGCGAGGACATTCCGAAGCCTGGTCGTATCTGCCAGACGCGTTGAAAGGCCCGGGTCTATCAGGCCCAACGATGCGAGTTTCGTAAAGATGTCCCTATAGCTTTCCGGCATCTCGATGTCAGCCTGGGAGAGGATGATCTTGCCTATATCGGACAGGGAGTTTACAACGTTCTCGATCATGCGTTCAACGTTCCGCCGGACAAGGCGATCAGAAGTGTAGCGAGAGAAGTCCAGATCGCCAAAGTCTCCGAGGTCCGCGAGTTCTGTTCTCGCAAACTCGAGCCTCCTGATTATGCTATCCCTGGAAGCCCGCTCCACGTCTAACCCTCCGCATGATTGTGCTTAGTGGTGTGATGGTGTGCCCGCCGGAGTCCCCACAAATCATAGAGCAGCTCGCTGAAGTCTTCAGCCTCCCGCGAGACATCCAGCATGTACTGCAGGTAGAACGCCCGGTCGCGGATGACCAGCGGAATCCCTCTTAAAGCTGCCCACGCCACCGATGCGTTCGCTTCGTTCAGGACGATGAGATCAACGTCCTTGTGAAGGAGTGCCTCGAGTTCTCCTGCGACACCGTTGATTCTGGCTAAATCGTGTGCGCCGGCGAAGTATACTGCTACGTCCACGTCTGAGCGTCTGGTCGCCCTACCCCTGGCGTGCGACCCGAAAAGAAACGCCACGACGACGTCATCTCTCGAGGCGAAGTACCGCTTGAGTGTGCCGAGAATGCGCCTGGATTCGTCGCCCTCGTGCATCTCGTCACTTGTGCAAGCTTCTGTGCAAGCTTCGTACGCTCTTGCCGCGATGGTCTCACCGGACATCTCGCTCGTGTTCACCAGCCTGCTCACCACCTGCGGGTGCCGAACCATTCGCGCCCCGGGACCCGAACACTCCCGGGCCTCCACGCTGACTCTGTCTGCGCCTGGTCACGTCCCAGCGTTTCTGCTTGCACGCGGTCGAGCTCTGGAGAATTCTGCGTAGCAGCGGCCGGACGCTGGGTGCCGCACCGCCGCTGGCATAGGGCGTGTCACCGTGCCGCCGGGGTGGGTGACCATCGCCGCGGGCTGGGCCGGCCGACCCCGGAGAAGCGGCTCGGGGATTCCTGCCTAGCCCTCGGCTTGATTGTACTGGAAAGTCCCCCGGCAAGCAAGGAGATTCCTTGTGTTGGCGTGGAGGCTCCTCTTGCTGCTTCCCGCGGAACGCGGTGTCATTCGGTTAGAGTTCTTGAGAGCAACGGCGCGACAGGCGGGAGCGACGTAACGCAGCGCAACGCAAGAGCAACGTAACAAAAGAGCGCGCCCGTTCGCAGCCGCTTCGTGAAACGAGCGCGCCCGTTTCCGATCATAGCGACCTCTGGGACGCGGCTATGGAGTGAATGGCATTGCTTATTAAAGTGAATGGCGATATACTTTAATTACATTGTCGGGAAAATCGGCGGATTAAGGTCCTCCTTAATAGCACCGGACGGCACGCAGTCCAGTACTGGCGATGCGTCAAGGTGGGGGTGGTTACGCGTGAACTCCACAAGAGCAGGCACATTTGCCAGGCAGCCGGGCGGGTACGCGGCGTTCATTCCGAAGCCCCTGCCCCCCCATCCTCCGATCCAAATGGATAGCCAGCTTCTCGAGCTCCTGTCCAAGGCGGATAGGACTCTCGGCCGCCTGGACGGTGCCACGGAGATCCTCCCGAACCCCAATCTATTTGTTGCAATGTATGTCCGCCAAGAAGCAGTGTTATCTTCACAGATCGAGGGCACGCAGGCCTCCCTCTTAGATCTGTTGGAACTTGAGCTGGACAACACCAGGCGACAGATGCCTCCGGATGTTGAGGAAGTAGTCAATTACGTCAAAGCAATGAACTATGGCTTGCAGCGGCTTGAAACGCTACCACTCTCCCTAAGGCTCATCCGCGAAATCCATGAAGTGCTCCTGAAGGACTCAAGGGGAGGCGAGCGGAGCCCGGGGGAGTTCCGCAGAACGCAAAACTGGATAGGTCCGCCGGGCGCGACGCTCACAAACGCGGTGTTCGTTCCGCCGCCGGTCCCGGAGATGGTGGAGGCGCTTAACGACCTCGAGAGGTTTCTTCGTTCAGAGGAACCCATGCCCGCGCTGGTCAAGTGCGCCCTGGCGCACGTCCAGTTCGAGACAATCCACCCGTTCCTTGACGGAAACGGCCGCCTCGGTAGGCTTCTCGTGACCTTCATGCTGTGCGAAAAGGGCATTCTCAGGAGGCCACTCCTGTACCTGTCACTCTTTTTCAAGCAGAACCGTCAGGAGTACTATGACAGGTTGATGGCGGTCCGAACTCAGGGAGACTTCGAAGGCTGGATCAAGTTTTTCCTAAAGGGTGTAGCAGAAATCTCCGCGCAGGCGACGGATACTGCTCGGGCGATACTTGCCCTGAGAGAGCAACACAGGGGAATCCTCAGTCACAATGGGTTGGCGAATCCGAGCTCGTTGACGCTTCTGGAGCGCCTTTACGAGCACCCTATGCTCACAGTGAGCAAGGCCGCGGAACTCCTGGATGTAACGTTCCCCACTGCCAACAATATCGTGGGGCAGTTTCAGAGGCTTGGGCTCTTGGAAGAGGTGACAGGCAGGCAACGGCGGCGCCTATTCGCCTACCGGCCCTATCTTCGGATTTTCCACCACGCTGGCATCGACTTCGAAACGGCCGCTTCGCTTGCAGAGTTTAGTTAATCGGTACCTTTACGGAAAGCCCTTGCGGAGTTGCGGGTATGGCGCACCGGGTGCACCTCTGCGGAAATGGGGACATCGACCCAACGCTTCCCAGTTGCGTCGGCCAGACGTTGCGTCGCCATGACAAGGAGAAGGGCGACATGGTCCCAAGGGGTCATCCGGCGGGCAAGAGAGCACGCGACTTGTGTCGCTTATTAAAGACAGTGCCGTTGCACTTTAATTGCGTTCGTGCCGAGAGCGGCGGGTTAAAGTCCTCTTTACTTACTACTATGACTGCCTCCCCTACCAGTCACTCGTCCCGAGCGACGAGGAGCGGGAAATGGTATCGCGAAAACAGCGGTTCCTCTCGGCACTGAAACGGCTGGACAGGTTTACAGTGCGAGAGGGACGTCTCGAGTATCGAGGGACCGCTGACGACGGATCCCCCATATTTCAACAGAAGCGAGTGGACCTTCAGATCGGACTGGATATCGCGACAGTGGTCACGAGAGGTCGGGCCGACATCGTCGCGATGGTTTCCGGCGATAGCGATCTCTTGCCGGCGGTGCAAATGGCGAAGGACAGTGGCGTAATCGTGCGGCTGATACATGGGCCAAAGGTTACCTACCACGGCGACCTTTGGGAAGCGGCTGACGAGCGAAAACAAATCTCCTCGGAGACCATAGCTCTCTGCAGCAGGGGCTCCTAACAGCACAAACGGAGAAGACCGCCTAGCGGCGGCCTCTCCCGCATTCTCGCCTGGCATCCCTGCTGCGTCCATACCAAGGAGCAGTGGAACACCAGGAGGCATATTCGCATTATGATAATAGCCAGAGCGCTGCCATCTTGTCAAGCGGGTTTGAGTCTTCGTGCGGAGAGCCAAGGCTCTTTGATAGCATGAGCGTTGTGTTTGCTTGCGTGCGTCGGCAATGCTTGGCGCGACCCGGCTCCGCTCAACTGCATCGCCGATTGGGGGTTTGTGCGGATGATCGTGCGCCGACGGGTCGGCCATTGTCGACCCTTACGAAGCGCCTCGTCGTGCACTACCGTCGCACACTACTAACGCGAGCTATTGGCACAATGGAGCGCCGCGATCACACGAGGCTGGCGAGGTTTATCGATTTCCGCCCTTCTTCCTGCCTGTAGATGGGAAGCCCGAAGAACTCCTGCAGCACGAGTATGGCCGCCCCTACGAGCCACCCGTCGGGCAGCTTCGCCGGAAGGATCTCCGTCTTCTCGGACAGGACGGCAAACGCCCGTTCTTTCACCGTCCGCCTTATCGGCTCGAGGAGGAGATCCCCCGCCTGGGCCGCAGCCTCGCCGCCTACGATGATGGCCTCGGGATTCAGGATATTAACGAGGTTGGCAAGGCCTGTGCCGATGTGCGTGCCTGCCTGCCGAACCAGCACCTGTGCCATCTCGTCGCCTGCCTTCGCCGCCTCGACGATGATCTCGCGGGTGATCTTGGACTCATCGCCCCCGGCCAGTTGCAAAACCATGGATCCAGGCGCGGACCCGCCGCTCTCCGCAAGTCTCTCGACCGCCTGCCGGACCAAGGCCTTGTCCGATACCATCGCTTCGAGGCAGCCCCGGTTTCCGCATATGCACTGCGGTCCCTCTTCGTCGATGGTCATGTGGCCGATCTCGCCCGCTCCGCTCGCGCCGCCCCGGTACAGCCTCCCGCCGACTATGAGGCCCGCGCCGACACCGGCCCCCACGGTTACGCAGACGAGATCAGCGTAGTCTCGCCCCGCGCCGTACCACTTCTCGGCCAAAGCCGCTGCATTTGCGTCGTTATCAATGAACACCTGGACGCCCAGGCTGTCCTCGAGTATCTGTTTCATCGGCACGTTTATCCAGTTGAAGAAGGACGGCCACACCGACACACCCGTCTCCGGGTCCACGATGCCCGGAAGCACTATGCCTATGCCGAGGACGTCGTCGATGTCCACCGCTGCCTGAGCGAGGAGTGCGTGTGTCATCTGAATCAGGGCCTCTACGATCTCATCCGCGGTCTCATGGTCTGCCAGCATCCTCTCTTGCTGGCACAGAACATGCGCGTTCATGTCCGTGACCGCGCCGACGATCCTGCCTGGTGCGAGCTTGATGGCGATGACCGGCCGGGCCTTCTCATTGAATTTGAGCAGGATAGGTCGTCGCCCGACCTTGGACTCGCCGCTCCCGAGTTCCACGAGAAAGCCCTCTTCGAGGAGCATGGAGGCGATTCCGGTGATCGTGGAGCGTCCGAGGTTGGTCACTCTGGCGAGGTCCGCCCGGCAGATCGGGCCATGTTGGCGCACGGCATCGATCACTATCGAGATATTGAGGTCCTTCATCAGCTTGCGGCTGCCCTTGCGAATCTTCAACTTCAACGCACCGCCTCTTTCATCTCTTCTGTCATGTTGCCGGTTCACGGGTCTCCGGCGCTAGCCCTCAAAGCGCTTTCGAGCACTATGTACATGGCATGCGACCACAGGAGGGGCTTTGCGACCTCACCCCACTTCTCTACCCAGCGGGGATAGAACGATTGGTCGTTTACGTGCGCGCACACCTGCTCCGGCAGGTGCCCGGCCGCATCCGCAGCCTGCTCGACCCACTTCTCGAGCCGCCGAGCCCCTGCGACATCGCCGCTCTCGGCATAATACCACCCGAGCCAGCACGTCAGGAGAATCCATTCCCCGCCGCCGTAGAAGGTGTCCTTCGCGTACCGGTGGAGCCCCCCGTCGTGCAGAAGCTCCCTTTCGATTCGCTTCACCGTGGCGCGCATCGTCTCGTCTCGCGCGTCCACCACTCGGAAAGGCACGGCAAGCCAGAGAAGGCTGCTGTCCACATCCCGGCTTCCGACATGCTTGACAAAAGTGCCATCAGCGACGCAATTGGTCAGGATGTACGCCCGTATCCTTTTCGCTAGCGCCCTTGCGAGCGCCTCCGGCAGCTCACTTGCCGGCGCGATCCCGGGCGCGCTCTCTGGCGCGCTCGCCTGCCCTGGCGGGAACTCCCGGCACGGCGCGATCCCCGGCGCGCTCGCCGCCACCCTCGCCGGCGCCCCTGCCGGCCCCCCTGCCGGCCCCCCTGCTTGCACCCCCGCCAGCGCCCCCGCGAGTGCCCCTGGCGGCGCCGCAACCGTCGAGCCCGAGCAGTCGTCTCTCAGGTGCTCGGCGATGGAGCTGAGCCCGCCGTAAAGGCAGGCAAGGGTGGACGTGTGGACCTTGTCGCCGTTTTCCTCCCAAACGTCGTAGTTCGGATAATACCAGAGGTTCTCGATGTACCGAACAGTCTCGCGGATGCTCTCGCTGAGTTCCGCGAGGATTTCAGCCCGGCCCGTCATCTCGACGTGCGCGGCGAGCGCCCAGAGCCACGTTCCGTAGCCGTCGAGTTGGAAATTCTCCCAATCGCTCTCGTTTTCCTCGTTACCATCGAGCGTGTACCGGGTGAACAGGAAATCCTTCTGCTCGAGCCTCTGGCCGTCCTGTATCTTGCGGATCACCGTCTCGATCTTGTGGCTGTGCAGCCTTATCACCCTGTCCACCCATCGAAAGAACCGCTCCGCGGACTCGTGCTCACCCGCGAGGTCCATTGCGTACGCCGTAAAGCTCCCGTCCCTCAGCCAGCAATAGTGGTACGTTGGGAACGAAGGCGACGCGACGTACGCCCCTCCCGGAGATTGGTTCTCGAGAATCAGCTCTATGCTTGTCCTGAAAAGATCGCCCATGTAGACTCTCCTCTGTAAGCGTTTCGTTCCAGGTATCAGCGCTGCGTTCTGGCGCTGCGCATTCAACTGCGCACCGCATACAGGTACATCTCGCGGCCGTTGACGCCGTGGATTCTGATGGGTAGCGCCGGGCCGTCCACGAGGTCGGCGCGCGGGACGATCACGTAGACCTCCCGGACCGGGCCGGATACGGAGACGTTGATCTTGCACGCGTGGGCTTCCTTCGGCCCACCCTCGTCTGCGCGGCCTTGGACGCTGACCAGGACCCTGTTACCCAGGTCGTCCTCGAACTCGTAGCCCTCGCTCCCGCTCGCTCCATCGCCCACGTCGTCTACGACGTCGCAAGATCCGTGCCCACCTGACCCGCCGGGTTCACGACGGCCAACATGGCACCCAACATAGCGCCCAACCTGAGGCTCGACATGATGCTCAACATGACGCTCAAGGGGAAGGCCCGTCACGAGGAAGCACAGGTTCTCGTACGCGTCGACCCTGTTGCCGTGTGAATGACCAAGCTCGAACCTGTCGCTAAGATCCAGCGGGATCACCGAGCCGCCGCGAATGAACACAGGAATCCTGTCGAGGTCGGCCGCGTACGAGACGACCGCCCTACCCTGGTAGGCCGCGCCGGTCCAGAAGTCGATCCATTCGCCTTCGGGAAGGTACACGTCCCTCGCAAAGCAGTTCTCCTCGGTTATGGGAGCGACGAGCAAGTCCCTCCCAAAAAGGTACTCGTCCTCGACCTCGTAGGCATGGGGGTCGTCCGGGTAGTCGATGAAGAGCGGGCGCATCATCGGCTCTCCGGTTCGGCTGGCATGCATAGCCTCCTGATAGATGTAGGGAAGGAGGTTCATGCGAAGGTGAGCGTAATAGCGGTAGATGTCGAGGACGCGCGTGTCCCCGGTCCTTTCGGCCAGGTTCCACGGACTGCGGTCCCGGTTGAACTCGCCGCGGGACTCGGAGTGAAACTGCATGACCGGAGCGAACGCCGCCATCTCCGCCGACCGGATGAATAGCTCCGGCGTCGGTATCTCGCCCGAAAAGCCGCCGATGTCGTAGCCCCAGAAGGGTATCCCGGAGATGTTGGCGGACAGCCCCGCCACGAGGACGCTCCTGAAGTGAGCGAACGAGGAAGGCTGATCGCCTGCCCAATGGAGCGGGTACCTCTGAGCCCCTGCGAACCCTGCCCTGCTGAAAGTGATCCTGCCCTTGCCGGTGGGGTCCTTGCCGATGAAGTCGCTATATGCCGCGACATACACGTTGGGATATCGGTTTCGCATGTCCCGGCCCGTTGAACCGTCGAAGAAGACGATGTCATCATCGAAGATGAACTCCCCGCCGTCGGTCTTGAAGCCGTCGACACCCAGGTCTGACAGGAGGTATCTGCGCTTGTTGAACCACCATTCCCTCGCCCTGGGGTTTGTGAAATCCAGGAGCAGGCTGCCTCCGAACCAGCCGTCCGTGATCCGGTAGGGCGTGCCGTCGGGGTTCATGGCGCAGAGCCGCTCGCGTATCACGTAAGCCTCGTCGAGAACGTGCTGCGCGTTTTCGGGGACGTCGAAGTGCTTGATGACAGGTATCTGCCACAGGATGAGCTTCAGGCCGGCGTCATGGACGTATTTCGCCATGGCCTTGGGATCCGGCCATTTCCCATGCTGGGGGAATGTGAAGTCGCCGTAGGTAAAGTGTTGCTCCCCGTCCTTGAGCTCGTACTCGGCGTCGTTGAAGATGTAGAAAGTCGCCTCGTCGCTCCACGCCTCGATCACGAACACAGTGGCGGGGATGTCGTGCTTTCTCATGTTGTGGACCTGTTCCACGACCTCGCGCTGAGTGTTCCAGCTGTTGCTGGACATCCAGGGGCCGAAGACCCATTTCGGCGGGAGCGCCGGTCGGCCGGTGAGCGAGAGATACTCTCGTATCACCTGCAAGGGCGTGCCGAAGAATACGTAGATCTCAAGGACCTGGCCCATTACGCCGCCTTGGTTTCTCGCGTCGCCGTTGTTTGCCCCGTCGCCTTGGTTTGCCGCGTCAGCTCGGCCTCCTGCGTCGGCCAGGTCTCTTGCGGCGGCCCGGTGTCCCGCGTCCGCTCGGTCTCGCGCGTCGGGCAGGTTTCTCGCGTCGGCTTGGTTTCTACCGCCGGCGTCGTCCTTCGCGCTGGACTGGTTTTGCGCCCTGGCTTGGTCTATCGCGTCCAGCTTGGCGCTTATCCCGATGCGTCTTTCGATGCATCGCCCGAGGCCGCCTAGGCCGGTTTGGGTGCCCCCGCAGTCGAACCTCACGTAGTTCGGCGTGTTGACGAACATGCCGAAGCCCGCCTCTGTGAAGAAGAAGGGGACGGGCATGTAGGTCTTATTGTCCTGATAGAGATAAGGATTGTATACGCAGATGTCCGGCTGCAATCCCGCCTGGTCCAGCTTGTTGAATCTCTCCCCAAACCCAAAGTACTTGCTGCCTTCCGACACGAATCTCAGAGTGACCGAATCTACCGACTTCCGAGGGGAGGAGGCATCGAGGCCGGGGGTGGCTGCCCCTGGGACGGAAATGACCTCCAGGTGCCTGAAGAGTCCGTCTGCTGCGCCTCCCGGGTCTATCGAGCTTTCCGACCTGAGCAAGACGCGGCCGGTTTCGTCCCGGACGGCAAAGGAGAAGGGGCTCTTCGTTATCTCCACGGAGCGGCCGGACTTCACGTCGCGGTAGATGTACGAGTTCTCGCCGGCCCGTTCGAACGAGCACAGGCCTTCGCATTCATCGCCGGCACGAGCGTCAGCATCTATGTCGGCATCAGCATCAGCACCAGCGCCAGCATCAGCGTCAGCGTCAGCGTCGGCGTCGGCGTCGGCACCGGCGTCAGCATAGGCATCAGCATAGGCATCAGCACCGACGCTGGCCACAGCACCAGCATTACCATCGGTGACGGCGTCAGCACGAGCATCAGCGTCACCACAGACACCGGTACCACCACCAGCATTGGAGTGAGCCCCGACATTGGCGTCAGTACCAGCGTTACTAGCGTCGGTGCCGGCGTCGGCACGAGCCGCTCCTCCGAAGGCGTAGACCATGCGAAGACGGCCTCTTTCTAGCGCAAGGTGAAGGACAGGCGCCTCAGATCCGGCTGGCGCCGCAGCTGCGACGTGCGCCCCGGGTGAAACAGGAGCTGCACCTGAGACGCGAACCGTAGCTCGACCGGGGGCCGCGCCTGAGACCGGGGGCGCACCTGATACGTGAGCCACAGCTCCGCCGGGAGTCGCAGCTCCGCCGGGAGCCGCGAACGTTACGGCCACTCTGTTGTTCGCGAATGTGATGTCCCGGGCTTCCTCCACGCATGTCCGGGCCATCACCGTAAACGAATAGACTTGGGACTCTGTGCAGCTGCGGCGGCCTTCAGCGCCATCTCGTGTGCCGTCTTGGACGTCTTCCAGGCCGCCTCCCACGCCGCCTCCCGCGGCGTCCTCGGCGCCCTCGGCGCCCATCTCGAGGCTACCCTCCATGCGCTCTTTCGCGTCGTCCTTTGCGCCGCGTTCCACGCCGTCTTCCGCGCAGCCCTCCGCGCCATGCAATTCTCGCGCGTCTTTCACGGTGATGACATACTCCACCCGGTCTCCCGCCCTGAACCTACCCAGGGAGAACTCAAACCACTCTCTATCCTTGAAGTAATCGCGGACCTTCCTCGCTTGCACCGGCGCGCGTTCGACTCCGTTCACGGCCATCCTCAATGACACGGCGTCTGCGGGAGGACATGGATCAACGACAGCCTTTACCACCACCATGTCGCCGTCGAGCGGCTGTCTCGGACGCCTTTCGTACTCGTGGTTCTCATACGGGTCGTTCAGGCCGAACGGTATGTGCTTTATGCGGAGACGGGTTCTCTCACCGGTCCTGTCTGTCATGTGGTCACTCCTCCAGAGCTCAACGATCCCAGCGTCCCGACGTCGCCCGCGCCACTGTTTCACGTCACTGTCTCACGTGACGGTTTCGACCCGCAGTCACTGTCTCACGTCGCTGTCTCAGTCCGCCGTCACTGTTTCAGTCCGCCCACCTGAAGCCCCGCCTCGAAGTACTTCTGAGCGAATAGGTAAACCAGGATGATAGGCAGGATGGAAATGAGGCTCCCTGCCATCAGGGTATTGTAGTCGCTGTTGTACTGCCCGCTCAGATGGCTGAGCGCCACGGGCAAGGTCATCTTGTTCCTGTCGCTGAGGACGACAAGGGGCCAGAAATAGTCGTTCCAAGCGCCCATGAAGGTGAGGACGCCGTACGTGGCGATGATGGGCTTGCTCAAGGGCAGGACTATGCGGGCGAACACCGCGAAGTGCGACGCCCCGTCTATGAGGGCCGCCTCCGTGAAGTCGTTCGGGATGGTGCTCATGTACTGTCTTAGCAAGAAGATACCGAAAGCGTTGAAGAGCGATGTCGGGACCACCACTCCGGCGTACGTATCGAGAAGGCCCAAATACTTCAGCACGATGAACACCGGAATGATCGTGACCTGTCCGGGGACCATCATGGTCGCAAGGTAAGCATAGAAGAGGCGGTCGCGTCCCCTGAACTCGAGCTTCGAGAACGCGTACGCGGCCATGGTGGCCGATGTCATGGTCACGAGCGTCACCATGGACGAAACCACGATGCTGTTCATGACCGCCCTCCCGAACGGGATCACGGAGAACAGCTTTCTGTAACCCTCGAAGCTGATCTCAGGCGGGATCCACTGAATCGGAATGGCCATGAGCGCCCCCTTCTGCTTGAGTGAGGTGCTCACCATCCAGAAGAACGGCAGCAGCATGAAGAACGCTACTATTGTGGCTGTCACGTAGAACAACCCCTGCCGAACGGCGCCCCGGCCTCGACTTCGACTGCGACCGCTTCGGCTACGACTCATAGTGGACCCACCTCTTCTGCATCCTCATCTGCACGAGAGTGACCGCGAAGATGATGACAAAGAGGAGCCAGGAGTATCCGCAGGCGTAGCCCATCTTGTAATACCTGAAGGCGTACTGATAGATCCGCTCCACCACGACAGCGGTCGCGCCAAGGGGGCCGCCCTTGGTCATTATCATGACCTGGGGAAATAACTGGAAGGAGTTGATGAGCGAGATGACGATGACGAACAAAAGGCTCGGTGACAAGAGCGGCAGGGTAATGCGGATCGTCTTCTGCCATCCCGATGCTCCGTCGATCTCCGCGGCTTCGTAGTAGGAAGGGTTTATGCCCTGCAGTCCTCCGAGGAGAATGAGTCCAAAGAATCCCATGTCCTTCCAGATGCTCGCAATGACGATGCCGGGCATAGCCCAGTTCCGATCGTGGAGCCAGCCCGGTCCGGTGATGCCGAAGTACCCCAGGAGGGCGTTTATGGGACCGTACTCGGGGCTGAGAAGCCATCTCCATACGAGCGATCCGGCGACCCACGAGGTCAAGACGGGGATGTAGTAGATCACCCTGTACGCGCCGATTCCCCGCGCCTTGCCGTTGAGCAGATGAGCCACGGCGAGCGATGTTACCAGGATGAGGGGCAAGTACAGAACGATGAAGTACAGCGTGTTGCGGAGCACGCGCCAGAACTCCTCTCCCCTCAGGATCTGCTCGTAGTTCTCAAGCCCGATCCACTTCGGTGGCCCGCTCACGGCATCCCACACCGTAAAGCTGATGCCCAGGGAGGATATCATCGGGATGAGGCTGAAGACGATGAACCCCACGAAACTCGGTAAGAGGAAGAGCGCGGGGATCAGGAACGCGCCCTTGCCGCGGATACGCAATGCTGTCACCTCCCTGCCTGCCGTCCCTGCGGGCACGAGTGAGCCCGCCGGCGTCGTCGGCGGCCTCTCGTTGGCGGTCGGCCCGTCGTCGTTGCGATCGGCCTGTCGTCGCCGCCGTCCGTGGTCGTCGACGATCCGAGTGGGCGCGGGCGGCCGCGGGTCACGATGCCCTCGTCCGTGAGACAGGCCTCCGAGACCCGTGGCCGCCCCGCACCGTATCGCGCTTCCTCGTGCGTCGTGGCGCTACATCGCACCGCACCGTGGCCCGAGATGGGGCCTGGTCCGCTGGCCGGCTGCTGTCGGCCATACGTCCCGCTGGTTGCTGCCGGTCAGACCGCTGCCATTACAGCTTTATCTTTTGCTCCAGCTCCTTCTGGGCGTCGTCGAGAGCCTGCTTCGGCGTCTTCACGCCGGCCACCGCCGCCGCAAGGTGCCCTCCGACTATGTCCGCCATCTCCGAGAATTGCTCGATCACCGGAGGAGTGACGAGATAGTCGAGGGAGTCGAAGACCGCTTTTCTGTTAGCGGGCGGCGTGTCCTTCATGTAGGCCTGTAGGACGTCCGGATAAGTGACCGCCGGAAGCTCCCATCCGGCCTTCACCCTGAGCATGGCGGCCTCCTTGCTCGCCGACATGAATTTGATCCATTCGAACGCCTCTTTGGAACACTTGGTGTTCTTATTGATGACAAGGCCGTTGGAGAAGAAGTGAGTGGCCTTCTTCACGTTGCCAGGCTCTACTTCGACGTCCCAGTTGAAGGTCACGTTCTGCTTGAAGTCCGGGAATGCCCAGAGGCCTGTGACAAGCATTCCCAGCCTGCCGGCCTTGAAGAGGTCCCAGTCGCCCATGCCGGCGAGCTGCGCCTCGGTTGGAACCACGTTGGACTTCCTCACTCTGTCAACCATGACCTGAAGAGTCTGGACGTTCTGGGGGGAGTTGATCGTGAACTTGGTCTTGTCGGCGCTCAGGATGCTCCCACCGTTCTGGGCGACCATCTTGTAGAACTCCCAGAACTGAATCGGCTGAGAGAGACCGAAAATGTCCTTGCCGAGCGCCCTGATCTTTTGGGCGGCGCGGTCCACGTCCGCCCAGGTCCAGCTGGCAGTCGGATAGGAGACCTTGGCCTTGTCGAAGAGGTCCTTGTTGTAGATGAGAAGGACGTTAGAGAAGCTAGCAGGAAGGCCGTACTGCTGGCCGCTCACGGCGAACGCCCCAAGGGCGTTGGGGTTGAGGACGGAGGTGTCGAACCCCGTCTCCCTGATCAGCGATCCGAGGTCCATGACAACGCCCTTCTTGGCGTAGGTCACGAAGTTCTCGTAGTTGAGTTCGTAGGCGTCAGGCGCCTTCCCCCCGGCTATCCTAGTCTGAAGCTGAGTGAAATAGTCGCCGTAGCCGATCGTCTCGATCTGGACCTTGATGTCGGGGTGCTGCTTCTCGAACTCCTGTCTCATCTGGTCAAGGACTTGCTCGTTGGCGCCGCTCGATGAGAAATTGAGGAACTTGATGGTCACCGGCTGAGCCGCCGCAGCGACTGCCGCGGTCCCGGCCATCGTGATCAACAACAGAACCACCACCGCAAGAGAAACGGCTGACAGAAACCCCCTCTTTCGCATGCGCTGACCCTCCTCATGAGTCTGAGCATAAGTCTATGGGCAGCCAATCTCAGGACTGAAGGATTATCATGCAGTCTGTCCGCACTTCCGCATACCGCCGCATATCGCGGCTCCTTTCGCCGTACACAGCCCTTGTTCGACCTTTGCTGTCCACCCTAGCCATCTCTAGACCGACTTCACAGTAACTCCACACAGTAACTCCACTGCGACACGCAGGCCCAGAACCGGCCACAAGACGCAGATGTGGGACCGGCCGCGAGGCGCAGATGCAGAACCGACCGCGAACCGTCGCCTCGAGACGTCGCCCCGCGAGAATTGGAAACCCGCCACAAACCAAGAGGGCACCAGGCATCACCTATAGTCCTCGAGCATCTCCCGCCCCCTCTCATGAATTGCCCCTCCGCAGAACTCGACTCGCCTGGGATCTTGACTGGGATTTTGATTCGTTCTGTGAATGAATTATTCTCTGTTGGTTGGCGGATTCCTTCTGTAAGGCGAGAGGTCTTCTGCATTTTCTATGGATCGGGGTAACAGCCTGTCTTGCTGGTTGTCTTGCTGAAGGTTCATCGCCCTGTCGATGAGGCAGACGAGGTACAGCAGAGCACGAGACGGGGCACGGACACGTATGGACAGGCACGGACACTCCGAGGCAGCCACGACGACGCGTGGGGAGGCACGAGGGTGCACCGGGATGCGACGGGAGGCGCGGACATCTGATCACACGAGGGAGGTGCCATACAGGTGGCAATACGCTTGGCAGCGGTCCTCAGGTGCAGTAGCTCACTGAAGACCGCTGGCTATGACCGCAGACTATGCGTCAATGGGTCGACCCCTGCGAAGGATTTCGTCGTACAGGAACTCGCCGCGGCTCGCCTTGCGGTATTCGTCCAGCGAATAGGGTCGGGGCGAGATGTCGAGGTCAATGTCCTCGCTGACCCGCTTCAGCATGACAGCCTCTTCAACGCAGTCGTTGCCGAAGTACGGCGAGATTATGGCAATGTCGATATCGCTATCCTGTGTCGCCTGCCCCGTAGCGTAGGACCCAAACAGGGTGGCTTTCTCCACACGGGTGTTCCTTGACCTCAGCGCCTTCACGAACCCTCGAGTAATCAACTCAACTTGCTTTTCAGCCATTCTACAACCTCCTTCGTCCTAGCCATCGTCGCACGAGGTCTCGTCGGTCTTCACCGCACTCCGCCAAAACACCGGCGGAATCCGCAAGCGAGACGAGGTCGTGCTTCTCGGTCCCGCCCTGGCGCGTCCATCATCTGTTAGCATCTGGAACGCGGCTTCCAAAATGAGGATACCACGACTTCCCGTGTGTAATCAACTTCTATTGCTGTGCTCTTGGGTCGCAGAGCTGTTGCCCGTTGGCAGAAGAAAAACGAGCGCGCTCGTTCATAGCCTCTTGGCGAAACGAGCGCGCTCGTTTCTTGCTCATATTTGTCGCGTTTCTCCGGTCTCCATCGGCTCCTTTCCTCAACTGTTCGCCACTCGTCCCACGCATTCGGGGTACCACGGCTAGCACTGTTGCTCTGCGTCGCGCCCCCGCTCGGCGCATCACCGGTGGATCCGTCACCGCTTGACGCGTTAGCGACTGGCTGGTGTGTAGAAGGACGCCCTGCCCTTACCATGCAACCTAAGCTGGCCGTCCTTCGCGAGCTCCCTTAGGAGGCGGGTCGCCTGGAAGTCGCTAATCTGGCATATTTCGGCCGCCTCCCGGCGAGTGATCTTACCATGCTTCTTCGCGTACTGGAAAACCTTCTGCCTCTGTTGCTCGGGCTTGATACCCTTCACGCGCGCGTATGATGCCTTCTGCCCAATTCCCGCATACACAGCGGCCGAGAAATGGTACAAGCGTCCTTTCTTCTCGCCGCGCGGCTCAAGGAGCCCTCTCTCGACAAGTCTCTCGAGCACACCGCGCGCCTCTACCTCAGGCTTTTGAATCAGCTGTGCAGCCACGCGCGTCTCGATCCGCCGTTCAATGAATACTCGGTTCAGAACGAGAAGCTCGTCCAGTCCGAGCAGGCGACCGTCTCTATTTTGCTGCTCCATGAGGAAACCCACAAACTCAAGGTTGGCCTCGCCTCCTGGCAAGACCAGCACTACGTCTGTGGGAGTGCTCCGCCCATAGTCGTAGTGGGGCAATCGATCGGCCCGTTCGCCACTCCCTTACAGCGGGCGCTCGCCCGATGGGCGCTCGCGGGAGCCTTGTGGACCGGAGTCAGGGAGTCCGTATCAGAGACGGCGGTGCTCCAGCTCCTCGGCGGGAAAGCGCGCGGTGCCAAGGTCCACGTCATGCCCGACGTGGCGCTGGCGCTGGAGCCGGCCCCGCCGGACGACCCCCGGGTGATTCGCGTATGTGAGCTCCTGGACCGCTATCCCCGTCCGTGGATAGGCATGACGGTGCGCCGCTGGAGCAGCCAGCCCGAGGCACGACGGCAATGGCGGCGACGGGATACCGGAGCGGGTGCACCCCGGCGCCGGGCCCGGAACCACTTGGGCGAGTCCTTCCCTAACCACCGTAACCACCGCAGCGGATCTCACTCGAGCTATCCCGGCTACCTCGAGGCCCTCGCCGAGGTATGCCGACGCGTGACGCGTGATCTGGGAGGCATGGTCTTCCTCTGGTTGCGGTGCAGGGTGGACGATCCTCTCGAGAATGACCGAAGCGCCAGCCTTGACCTGCTCAACCTCGTATCGGTGGAGCCCGGGGGAGGGGCGGGCACTTCGCGCGTAGTTCTCATGGATGATGCCCATTCCGCCGATGTCCTCAAAGCATGCTATTCGCGCATGGACGCCTTCGTGGCCACGCGGTTCCATTCCGCACTTTTCGCGATGGCCGGGGGCGTGCCCACGGTCGCCGTTGACTACTGAGGGGCCGAAGGCGTCGGGCATACTGTAACCTTGCTGCACCGGGGTGGCTGGACGTTACACTCAGTCCCGACCTGCCTGTAGATGATCCACTAGAGCTCCTTACCTGAACCGTCAGACCGGTGCCATGGTCTTCACAAGACGCCATGATGTTCCAGAGCTTGTCCGGGAACCATCGGCATGAAGCAACGTATTAAGCAACGTATTAGAGGTCGTCGGAACAACGACCTCCGTCCGGCCGTGTTCAACCAACCGGGCTCCGGGAGCCAATCTGGCTCCGCGTCCAGTCAACCTAACAGGGAGAGGGGATTTGCTTGAGCAATCATAGTCATCGCCTGATTGCGGCCGCGGCTGCCGCTCTCATCGTTGTAGCGGCTGTTGTCGCGGTCGGCGCGCGTCCTGAAGCTGCGCAAGAGGGGGCGCGGGAGGACCAGAAAGACGGGCTTCTGAGGGTCTCAGGCACCGGGATCGTCGATGCCAAGCCGGACCTGGCCCGAGTGTCTTTGGGCGTTGAGACTCTCGCCGCCACGGCACGTGAAGCGCAAGAACGGAGCAACGAGACAGCTGCCAGCGTAGTGAAGGCTCTGCATGACCTCGGCATCGCAGACGACGACATCGTAACGGTTGGGCTCTCGCTGAACCCGGAGTACCGCTACGACCAGAACAAGAAGGAGAGCGTACTCACCGGTTACAGGTCCGTCCACACCATGACGGTGACAGTGCGCGATGTGGCGAGGGTCGGCAAAGTGATCGACGCTCTGACCGAGGCCGGCGGCAATGTTGTGCGCAGCATCTCTTTCGAGGTCTCCGACGAGTCGCGATTCCGCGACGAGGCGCTCGAGAAAGCCGTGAAGGACGCCACCCGCAAGGCCGAGGCCGCCGCCCGCGCCGCGGGCGTGAAGTTGAAAGGCATCGCCACCATCACCGATACGGGTGGGTCTAGCGGTATGCCGCTCCCGACGATGATGCGCGCCGCAAAGGTGGACGAGGGGTTTTCCGGAGCTGATGCCGGCGCCATGGTCGCCACCGGAAACATCCAGATCGTCGCGACCGTCGAGATGACATTCAGATTCTAGAGTATACGACGCCTGGACATGGAACGCCGGCTAGGAACGGGGCCAGGAACGGCGCCGGTCGAGGACGGCATGTTCTCCGGCGTTCCGCCGTCCTCGGCGTAGCACCGTGATCCTCCGATCCGCCCCCTCAACCCGCGCCGTCTCCCTGTCCCCTCACGCCTTCCGATGCGGCCGTCCCGTTCGGTCTCGGCCTATCCAGTCTCCTCCCATCCGTGCTCGGCCCGTCGGGTCTCGGACTATCCGGTCCCGGCCTATCCGGTCTCGGCCCGTCGGCTCTGTCTCCCGTCGCGCCGTTCCCTCCCGCCGCCCCGTCAGCCTGCTCGGCTCGTCCGTCAGCTCCTCTCGTCTTTCAGCTCGGCTCGTCGGTGAGCACGGTTCGTCCGTTGGCCTAGCTCAGCTCGTCCGTCAGCCCGACCCGTCCGTGAGCCCGGTTCGTCCGTCGGACCAGCACGTCCGTCAACCCAGCTCATCCCTCAGCCCTCAGCCAACTCGTCCGCAAGCTCGGCTCGTCCCGGCGTCTCGCTGTCCCCTTCCGCTTGCCGCTCCGGCCGCTACGACCGGCGGCGTTGCCGCGTTCACAAGGTCCGAATACCTCGCGACAAGAGTCGTCTAACCTGTCGGATGGGAACATCTGGATGGCGATGAGGGTGCTGAGGGTGTCGAGGATGAGGAGGATGAGGGGGAGATGAGGTTGAGCCTTCAGCGTGTACGGCGTGCACGGCGTGAGGGAAACGTCCCGGGCGTTCACCCAGGAAAGACGGGGGCGAGCACACACGAGGCAACCGGCGAGGTCGCATTACGCACGGTCGGCCTGACCCGCGTGTTCGGGCGTCACAGAGCCGTGGACTCGGTCAGTCTCGAAATCAAGGCGGGCGAGGTGTTCGGCTTCCTCGGCCCGAACGGAGCGGGCAAAACCACCACTATCAACATGATCCTCGGCCTCGTCCGTCCAACCGCGGGGCACGTCGAGATCCTGGGGCAGAGGGCCGGCTGGGCGAGCCCAGCTCCGCGCCGCATGGTGGGATCCCTACTCGGCGGCGTGAGGTTCTACCCACACATGGGCGGGCGAGAGAACCTGCGCGTCTTCGCCGCGGCCCTCGGAGGGGTTCCGGAGCGAAGGATCGACGAAGTGCTCGACCTCGTGGGACTGGCGGACCGGGCGCGCGACAAGGTAGGAGGCTACTCGCAGGGGATGCGCAGGCGCCTGGGGCTTGCGGTGGCGCTTCTGCGCGACCCCGCAGTGCTCGTGCTAGACGAGCCCGCGAACGGCCTGGATCCCGGCGGCATCAAAGACATGCGCGACCTGGTCCGGACCCTTGCCGCCCAGGGCAAGGCAGTGTTTCTATCCAGCCACTTGCTGCACGAAGTCGAGATGACGTGCGACAGGGTGGCGATTCTCAGGCGTGGCGTGGTGCTCGCCCAGGGGCGCGTGAGCGACCTCCTTTCCGCGGCGCCCGCCGTGGAGATCCGGGTGGACTGTACCGAGCGAGCCGAGGGAATCCTGCGCGCCCATGCGGTCGCCGTCGACGGTGCGTCGCACGGCGGAAACGGGGACTTCATACGCGCCGTGCAGCGTGACGGTGATTGTCTCGTGGTGGAGTACGCCGTGGAGCACTCGGCGTTCCCGGTGGGCTCAGTGGACGCAGTCCCGGACCCCGGCGGCGTCTCCTCTCCGATCACGGTCCCGGACGCAGTCACAATTCCGGACGCAGTCACCGTCCGGGACACGGTCTCCGTCACAAACGCTGTCACCGTCACGAACGCGGTTGGCGTCCTCCCTCGCGCGCCGGCTGCCCTCCCAGACGTACGCGCCGTCTCGCGCGCAGTCGCAGTCCCAGACTCAGTCGGCGTCCCTCGCGCGCCGGCCTCGCCAGATGCGGCGTACCGAGCCGCCGCAAGCCGCCTAAACGCCCTTCTTGCCTCGCAGGACATATTCGCCCACCAGATCCAACCACGGAGGGCCTTGTTGGAGGAAGTGTTCTTCGATGTGTTGGGCGAAGGGGAGGGTGACAGCCACAGGCGCGGGAACGACGGGCAGCTTGTCAAAGAGCGGTGGGCGTCGCCGGGTGAGGCTGGAACCGAAGCAGGCCCGGTGAGCGGAGTTCTTTGCCCAAGGGCGGGCAAGTACGAGGACGCGCGGACTGCCCGCGTGCGCCGACCGCGCACGGCGGGCACGCGTGGCGTGGATCGCACGCAATCGCGGGCGACCAAGCAGGGCAAGTGGGAGAGCGAGCGCCTCACCAGGAGAGAAGGCGAGAGGAGAGAAGGCGAGGTGAACCCCGGTGTCTTGGCTGGCCGCTGAAATCCTCAAGCTCAGGAGGATGAGAGTTACTTGGGTCGTCATGATAGCGCTCGTGGCGTTCGAAGCGCTCATGATAGGTGGGATGGCCCTTTGGGCGCAGAGTCGGCCGGGTGCGGGCGACATGACCGGCGAGGAGCGCGAACTCGCTGCGAGAGCCACGTCATTCCCGGCGTCCGTGCCGTTCACCATCAGCTTTGCGGCGTCTTTCGGCCCGCTCTTCGCCGTGATCATCGCCGCGAGGCTGGCCGGCGACGAGTACGCTTTGGGAACCGTGAAGCAGCAAGTCTCCATGGGTGTGGACAGGCGCCGGTGCGCGGCGGTCAAGCTCGCCGCAGCAGCCCTCTCGTCTTTGTTGCTGCTGGTGACGGCGGTTGTGGCGGGAACGGCTATCTCGCTGGTGGTAACGATGGCCCTCGGCCGGCCGGTGGAGGCTCGTGCCCTTACGGTACCCTTCATGGTCCAGGTCGCGCGGGGATTCGGGATAGCCTGGTTCACGCTCACGTTATACTCCGTGCTCACGGTGTGCACGGCGACCCTCACTCGGTCCGCGGCGGCCGCGACCACCGTCGGGATAGTGGTCCTCCTCCTTGAGGCCAGCTTGATGGGATCGCTTGCCGCACGATTCGCCGCAATCGCCAGGATAGTCCCCTACACCATCGGCCACAACGTCAACGTTCTCCTCGCCCTAATAGAACAAGGCGAGGCGGCGGCCGCGCAGGCAGCCCAAGCCGCAGCCGGAGCCGTCCAGGCTGGGCATGCTGCAAGTGCGGCGGCCCAGGCCCACGCTGAGGCACAGGCGGGCGTGGCAGAGGTGGGCGCCGTTGCTTCCGCCCTCTATAGAGCTTTCGCGGTCTTGGGCGCGTGGCTCGCTGCCTTCGCAGGGTGCTCCGTGTGGGCTCTCGGCAGGCAGGAGCTTGGCGAGGAATAGAAGGATGCCCGCCCTGGGTGTCGAAAGGCTTAACCAACAGAGCGGTGAAGCTGCCCGGTTTACGCTCCAACGGGTGAAATGGGGGCGTCAGCGCCGTAGGCAGATGGGGTGGTGACGGCGTGGTGGAGGCAATGATCGTGGGGACCGACCTCGTGACTGTGGTGACGGCTGACGTCATTAGATCGAGGGACGCTCGGGACATCGTGGCGGCTCTTCCCGCCAAGCTGGCCTCGGTCGCACACCCTCTGCTCGTCACGCCCTTCTCCGTCTCACGCGGCGACGAGCTCCAGGCTGTCTGCAGAGGCCCGCTCCAAGCTCCCGAGATCGTCCGACAGCTTAGGTACGCTTGCCTGCCTCTTCGTCTACGAATCGGCATAGGAGTGGGTGAAATAGAGCCCAACCCCGGTGGCCCCGGGCCCGACATCAACGAGCACGCGTCAGGCTCCGTTCACACGAACGCTCCCGGCCACCGTCAAGGCGTGTCGCCCTCAGGGTTGACGGATGCCTCGGGGGTCCCCGATCCTGGCGCGCGCGTCCACGCCCCAGCGCTGAGCTCGTGGGAAATGAACGGCTCCGCGTTCAGACGCGCCCGCGAAGCTCTGGAGTCCCTCGGGAAAGGCACGGCGCCGCGCACCGCTGTGCGTTCCGGCGACCCATGCTTCGACGAGGCCGTGGGTGCTCTCCTAGCCCTCATGGACGCGATCCAGGGGCGATGGACGCCCGCTCAATGGGACGCCATTCATCACTACGAGCGGCTCGGCACGTATGGCGCGGCAGGCAAGGCGCTCGGCATCGCCCTGCAGAACGTCCAGAAAAGGTGCAAGGCCGCGAGCTGGTCCGCCGTAAGCCAGGCCGAGCAGGCGCTCAGGCGTCTTGCCGAGCTCTGGTGGGGGGATGCTTCACCGTTACGCGGGTGATGTGAGGATTTTCACCGCTCAGTGGGTGAGACATGGGGAGGTCCGTGGCGATGACGTTCTTTCTTCTCGGCCTTCTGGCGCACGTCGTAGCGGATTTCGCGCTTCAGGCTGACAGCGTGGTCGAGAGCAAGGGGAAGCGGATCCCCCGCGGCTATCTCAAGCACGGCGCGATCGTGCTGGTTTCGAACGCGATAGCGTTCCACGTGTACGGGCTTAAGGTGGCAGCAGCGATCGCGGCCGCCGTCGCCGCGACGCACATCGGCATCGACTGGCTGAAGTCCATGGCCGAAGGACGCGGTGCGGTCGGGAGTACGCGGTCGGGCGCCGGTGCAAGCGGGAGGTCGGGCACAAGCTCGGGCGCCATCGGCGACGCGCGCTCGGGCTTCGACGGGCTCGACGGCCGCGGCGCAACGAGGGGCTTACTGGTGTTCCTGCTTGACCAGTGCGCTCACGTGGCCGTTCTCGTGGGGGTGTGGGAACTTGCCGTTGACCTATACGTCGCACGCTTGTCCGAAAGCGTCTTGCGGATTTACCAGGGCACATTCTTACGGAAGACCGTCCAGGCGCTTCTCCCCGCCTGCACCGCGCTGGACCTATCATTCGACAAGGTGCTCATCATCGCCCTCGCGTACGTAACCGTGGTTTTCGTCGGCGCGGTCTTCGTGCGACAGGTGCTCGACGCGTTCTCCATCTACGCTGAGCCCAGGCTCTCGACGCGCGCCGGCCGCTGCATCGGAATGGCGGAGAGGGCGCTCATGCTCACGCTCGTACTCGTGGACGCCCTGCCGTCTATAGCGTTCGTCCTGACCGCGAAGTCTCTCGCCCGCTTTCAGGAACTCAACGACATGGGGTTCGCGGAATACTACCTCGTGGGCACGCTCACGAGCGCTGTGGTCGCCGTGAGCGTGGGCATAGCCGCGAGGGCTGTCATCCAGGTGTTGTAGGTCATAGGCCGTGCCGCAGCGCCCAGCGTTGATCACAGCGTTGATCGGTGCCGGCCACCGCGCGCCGGACGGGCTGCGGGGCCCGCCGGCTCAACCTGCGGGACGGCTCTCGCAGGTTTCGCTGGTGTGGCGGGCTTGGCGGGTGAGCCTGGTTTCGCGGGAACGGCGGGCTTGGCGGGCTCGGACGGTTTGGCCGGCTCGGACGGTTTGGCCGGTTTGCCCGGTTTGGCAGGCTTGGCCCGTTGGGCCGGCTTGGCCGAATCCGACGGCTTCGCCGGCTCCGGGGGCTTCGCCGACGTGGCGGACTTGGCTGGCGTGGCGGACTTCGCCGGTTCGGCGGACTCGGCGGGTTCAGGTGGCTTAGATGGTGTCGCGGGCTTGGCCGGTTCAGCAGGCTTGGCTGACTTGGCCCGCGCCGCGGGTTTGGCTGATGCGGGCCGTCCCCCTGATCTCTCGGCCTTCGCGCTTTCGCCCGCGCAATCTTGCGCCGCGCGCTCGCCGCTCTCGACAGTTTCCAGGGATTCCGACAGCGTTGCGGCATTCCCCGTCGCCAGCGGCATCGCCTGCGCGACCACTCTGTGCACGTACGTCACTTTCCTCGCGCTCTCCACCGCGACCGCGTCGATCTTTCCGTCCCGAACGAGCTGCGAGAGAACGCTGTCGTTGATTGAAACCTTGGCTACCATGTCGAACACCGGCGGAGGAAGGACGTGCCGGAGCAGCGGGATGTCGTACTCGACCTTCTGGGCCTCGAGGTAGCTCACTTTGCCTCGGTCCGTCTCCAGTTGTTTTACGCCGGTCGCCTGGAAGTGCTGCACCAGCAACCCCTTGAGGTACTCCTCGCGCCTCTCCAGCTCCTTCCTCCGCTCGTTGATGTCGATGAACTCCCTGGCGATAGCGCTGATGTCCACGCCCGCCCGCCTCCGTTCGGCTCATGTTCTCGGCATTCGCTCGCTCGTCTCGCTCGTCTCGCTCGCTGCTCTGCCGACGCGTCGGAGCGCGATGCTAATGCTAGACCAGCGGCAGGCGCGGCTGAGCGCAGCTGAGCACGGCTGAGCACGGTTGAGCACGGTTGAGCACGGATAAGGGCTGAGACGGTTGCCGCTTTCGCCCCCGACGCCGGTGCCTGCGCACTACTGGTCCGCTACTACATATGAGCCGTCGAAGATGGATATGCCTGTGTGCCAATGCCCTGTGTCCCAATGCACGGGAGGCTCGCGCGTCCAGCGCGCTCGCGAGCGCCACCGAGCCACCCCTCTCGGGCCGCGGCACACCGTCAAGGCACACCGTCGAGAAGGCGGGGGCCTCTCGCACGCTCGTGGAGAGGCCCCGGGTCACGAAAGGAACGCGCCTTCCTTCCACTGTCATCCCGTCATCCCTTGAAGGCCCCCACGGTAAGACCCTTCAGGAAGTAGCGCTGGAACAGAAGGAAGACCAGGGTAATGGGGATGGCGGCGTAGGTCGCGCCGGCCATCAAGAGCCCGAACGCCATGGGCACCTCTTCCTGCAGCATCGCCAGACCCACCTGAAGGGTGCGCATTTCCGACGAGTTGGTGATGACGAGAGGCCACAAGAAGTCGTTCCACTCCCCCACGAACGTGAAGATGCCCAACACCGCCAGGGCGGGTTTGGCGAGCGGAGCCACGATCAGCGTGAAGATGCCGAATTCGGAAGCCCCATCTATCCTACCGGCGTCGATGATCTCACCGGGGAGCGTCTGCATGAACTGCTTCATGAGAAACACCCCGAAAGGCGCGGCAATGGCGGGGAGAATGAGGCCGTAGTACGTGTTCACGAACCCGATCTTCGACATGAGGATGTAGCGGGGTATGAGCGTGACCTGGCCCGGAACCATCATGGATCCTACATACAGCCAAAACAGCAGGTTCCTTCCGGCGAAACTCTTCTTCGCAAACGCGTACCCTGCGAGAGCCGCAACGAAGAGCTGCGCCGCTGTGACCGTCACAGCCACGATGACGCTGTTCAGAGTCCACCGCCCCAGAAGCGGCCGTGCAAGAAGGTCTCTGAAGTTCGCCGCGGACGGGTTTTTCGGGAACCACTCCGGAGGAAGCTTCACCACAAGCGTGGGCTCTTGAATGGCCGTGACCACCATCCAGTACAGAGGCATCAATGACGCGACCGCAAGCAGAGTCACTATCAACAAGGCGATCGCATCGCCCGGCCGGAGCCTCCTCCAACGAAGCACGCGCCTTGAGGCTGTCGGGGGACGTCTTGTCGCGGTCGTCGCTGTGCTGTTCGCCGCTGCGCCCTTCAGAGTGTCCGCCGTTGCGCCAGCCATCGCCGCCACCGTTGTACCCTCCGTTGCGAACGTTGCCATGCCCGTCGTTGCGACCATCGAAGCGCTCGTAGCCGCGCTCATTGTCGCGGGAGCCGGCTTTCCCGAGAAAGACGAGGAAGTGGGCATCAGTACTCCACCTCCTGTCCGAGCCACTTGAACTGGGCGAGCGCCAACACGAAAATGATGGCGAACAGCACGACGGCCTGCGCTGAAGCGAGCCCGAAGTTGAACTGCTTGAATGCGGTGTCATAGATGAGGTACACCAAGGTCGTCGTGGCGAACTGCGGACCTCCCTGCGTCATCAGGTATATGTTCGTGAACACCTGAAAACTGGATATGGTGCCCATGACGGTCAGGTAGAGCAGCGTGGGACGCAGAAGAGGGAGCGTGACCCTGAAGAATGCCTGGGTCTTGGTGGCCCCATCGAGATAGGCCGCCTCGTACAGGTGATGTGGGATGCTCCCCATCGCCGCCGTGATCAGGACGATGGATGACCCCCCGCCCATGACGACCTGCATGAAGACGATGGACGGAAGCGCGGTTCGAACGTCTCCCAGCCACGCGTGCGGACCAAGTCCCAGAAGATCCATTAGATAGTTCAAGAGTCCGAACGGCGGGTTGAATATCCACAGCCAGACCATGGAGATTATGACAGACGAAGTCACGTGCGGCAGGTAGAAGGCAGCCTTGAAGAAGGTCTGGAGCGGCTTGGCAAAGGGGTATATCAGTGCTGAGATGATGAGGGCCTTCCCCAGCCAAAGAGGTACGACCGCAAGAGTGTAGAGCGCCGTATTCCTCAACGCGACCCAGAAGAGGTTGTTTCGGAATAGCTGTACGTAGTTCCGGACCCCCACCCATTCCTGACTGAAGACTTTGTAGTCCAGAAGACTCAAGTAGCCGCCCCACACTACGGGCAATAGAAAGAAGAACGCGAAAAGGACAAAGCTGGGTATGACGAAAGCATATGCCCAGCGGTCCTTGTATACCCTCCGAATGAGCGTCTCCAAACCCACACCTCCAACGCCTCATGTCTCGTCTGGTCACGCTGGGCGGCGGAGACGAGTCCCCGCCGCCCCTTCTCGGCGACCAAGCTCGGCGCCATGTCTCCTCTACTTGTTGAACAGCGCGCGATTCGCCTCGCGAACGAAATCATCCAAGGCCTGCTTGGGCGTCTTGGTTCTCGCGAGCGCCGCCTCAAACATAGCCTGGAGGTGTTTGTCGATGGGCTCTGTGCTGATGTTCGCGGACCCGAAGTAGGGGATACCGTTCTCAATGGCCCTGACGTAAGTATCTACCTCTTTTTCGAAAGGCGAGCCCTTATACAGGTCCTTGTTGACGGACTTACGCGCCGTGACGTAAAGGAGCGACTTGAGCAAGGCAGTGTTTTCCTTGTTCGTCAGGAAGCGGGCGAACTCCATGACGACCTTCTTCTTCTCGGGGTCACGCTGCCGGAAGACGACGAATCCGCCGCTCGTATGATACGCTATCGGGCCTACCTCGGGGAGGTGCGGGTAACGCGCGATGTGGACGGGGAAAGCCTCCTTGAGCTGACCCTCTTTCACATACCTGTCTATGCGGCCGATCTCGTACGGCCCACCGTAACCGATGGCCGTGAGCCCCTGGTGGAACATGTTGATGGAGTCGTAGATCCCCATGCCGGCTGCGCCCTCGGGCGCGATCTTGTACTTGTAGATGCAGTCCACGATGAACTCCAGCGCGCGGACTCCTTCGGGGCTGTTGAGCACGACCTCCGTCTCGGAGGCGTTGAAGAGCCTGGCCCCGAAGACATGCATCCAACCCATCATGACGTAGAGGTCCTTCGCGGGGAAGCTCAGGGCGTACACGTCGGTCTTGCCGTCCCCGTTCCGATCAAACGTGAGTTTGCGGGCGGCGTTCAGGAACTCGTCCACGGTCCATCCGCGGTCCGGGAGCGGCGGGAGACTGACGTTCCGCTCCTTGAAGATCGCGGGATTCAGCAGCAGTGTGCTTCCCATGCCGTTATTGCTGTTATTCCACGGGAAGAGATAGTAATGGTTTCCGACTTTCCCGACATCCAGGGCGTACCTATAGAAGTCCTCCTTGTCCTCCGCAGTGAGGTACTCATCGATGGGCTCCAGCAACCCCTGCTTCACCCACTCCTGCTTGAAGCCTATGGGCCTGAGCACGTCGGGAGGATTGCCGGCCAGAATCGCGGCTGCGACTTTCTGGTCGAATCCGGCGTTGGTCACGACCTCGTACTTCACGGTGACGTTGGGATGGAGCTTCATGAACTCCTCGCTTGCCCACTTCGGAAAGTCCTCCGCCGTAACCGCCTTGTCCGCCGGGAAGCCCGGAGGCGTGATCCGCCAAGGATTGATCCACCACGTGATGGTTATGGGTTTCTGTGCCGCAGCGGCAGCCTGGGCAGCGAGCGGCAGGCTCCCCAGAACCGCGGCGACGGTGAGAGCGACCAGAGCCAGTAAAGACCACTTCATCTTCAGGCTGTGAGACAACACTTACCAGTCCTCCCCTAACAGGTTTTTCGGAGTAGGGCGCGCCGAAGCAGGACTCAACGCCTCCGACGCGAATGATAGGGGGTATGATCGCTCACAGTGCGTCGGGCCGTCAGGCCTGATGCGCCGCTCCAGACATGTAGAATTCGACAAGAGAGAGCTTGTTCCTTCCACCCGAGGTGATCCACCTGATAGACCTGGTAACATTTGACCTGGATGGAGTGCTGATCCAGAATCCTTTCCGCCGCGGAGTATTCCCCCATGTCTGTCGGACGCTTGCCCCTTATGTGATCGCCGCTCGAGGCTGTTCGCAGGGGAGTCATCCGCGCGTCCACTGCATGGGCGGCACGGGCGGCATTGGTGACACGAGTGGCACCGGCGCACGGACGGACGCAGGTACAAGAGCAGACCTAGGGGCTGGCACAGATGTGGGCAGCGGAAACCCCACCTCCTCCCCGCCGCGCGACCCCGACCCCGAGAAGATCGTGCTGCGTCTAATAATCGAGGAGGCGAAGGAGCGGCTCGCCAAGGGGCGTCTCGTGGAGGCGTACGACTGGGACGACATCGTGACGTGTGTCGCCGAAAACCTCGCCCGCAAGGCACAGGCGGGCAGCCCACCTCCTCTCGACGTGGCGGCCCTCGTGCGTTACTACTGCGGACTGCCTGACATGATCGCCCTCCTGCCTGGAGCGCGCGAAGCACTGAGTTCTCTCAAGCAGGAAGGGTATACCCTAGGGGTAGTGACGAACGGCTACCGAAGATACCAGCTCCCTGTCTTACAGGCTCTGGGAATAGATGGCTTCTTCGACGCGATAGTCACGCCGGAGGAGATTCGAGCGGCAAAACCCGAAGCTCGCATATTCCAGGCGGCGTGGGGCAGCAGCCTCACCCCGCTCCACGTGGGAGACGATCCGGTACACGACGTGTGGGGCGCCCGGTCAGCGGGCGGGTATTCGGTCTGGTTGCACCGCGACTTGCCCGAGGATTTGCGCTGCGAGCTCCCGGAGGGAAGGCCACGCTGCGGGGGCTTCGCCAGCGTACGAGACAAGGCGTATACCGGCGTGCTCAGCGTCGAAGCGTTCGGAGTCCCGGCCGAGGCCTGTGTGCCTCATGCGGTGATAGAGACGCTGGAGGAACTGCCGGAACTGCTCCGGAGACTGAAGGCCCGCGACGCGTTGGCCAACAGCTAGCCGTCGACTCCGCGTGTCCGGATGGATTGGCGGCCGGGCGCGCTTGCCCGTCAAGCTGGAGTCCAAGCCATGCTCAATGCTTCAGGGAGAACAAAACTCCGGCGTTGTGGGTGGTCGCCGCGGCAACGTCGCCGACGGAGAGCTGCTTCAGCCTGGCAAGCTCCCGAGCCACGAAGAGCACGTGGGCGGGCTCGTTGCGTTTGCCGCGATGAGGGACGGGCGTGAGGTACGGGCAATCGGTTTCGAGAAGGAGCCGGTCTAGGGGTAAGCGGGCGACCAGGTCGCGCAGAGCGGCGGCGTTCGGAAAGGTGAGAGTGCCGCCTATCGAAATGTAGAATCCCATGTCTAGGACTGCGCGGGCGATCTTCCAGTCGCCGGAGAAGCAGTGCATTACGCCACCAGCTGCCGTGGTGCCCTCCGAGGCGCCTTCCGACTTGAGTATAGCGAGGGTGTCGGCGTGGGCCTCGCGGTCGTGGACCACGATAGGGAGCCCGAGCTCCTTCGCGATGGCAATCTGCGCCGCGAAGGCCCGCCTTTGGTCGTCGCGAGGGGAGAAATCGTAGTGGTAGTCGAGGCCGATCTCGCCGATGGCAACAACCCCGGGCTGGCGAGCCAAGGTCCGAAGCTCGTCGAGCGCCGCTTCGGAAGCGGTCTTCGCCTCGTGGGGGTGGATGCCGACGGCAGCGAGAAGGCCGTCGTAACGCCGTACAAGCTCCAAGCCCAAGCGCGAGGAGGTGAGATCCGAGCCTACCTGGATCACCGGCCACACGCCAGCGGCCTTCGACCGCGCTATGACTTCGTCGAGGTCTCCGCGAAACCTCTCATGATCGAGATGAGCGTGAGTATCGATCAATCGTGTGGCGCACATCACGGGTCCTCCCCTTATCCGTTCCCCACCTCGCATGTCATGTCGCGCGCCACCTCGCCTGCTGCGTGCGCCACCGCGTTCGGGCGCACCTTCGTTTCGTCACGGCTCGGACGCGCTGTCGCTTCGGCACAGATCAAGCGCGCCTTCGCAAGCTCCATAGCGCACCTTCGAGCCCAGCGGCGCCAGCAAGCCGCAACAGACTCGCGAGCACTTCGAGTCGCAACCGCCCTAGCGCACCTTCGAGCCCAGCGGCAGCTCGCGATCGGTGGTGACCACTGCCAACCGCGACGCGTCTGGCGTGGACCCCGCTAGAAGCATCCCCTGGGAGACGATTCCACGCAGCTTGGCGGGCTTCAGGTTGGCCACGACTATTATCTGCTTGCCGACGAGCTCCGCGGGTGCGTAGTGCTTCGCGATGCCGGCCACGATCTGGCGCTTCTCAGCCCCGAGGTCGATTTCGAGTTTGAGGAGCTTGTCCGTGCCCTCGACTCGTTCTGCGGCAAGAACCCTTGCCACCCTGAGGTCCAGCCTAGCGAATTCTTCTATGGATACGAGATCGTCTGCCGGCGTCCCGGACTCATTTGGCTTCGGCTGCGGCGTCTCAGTCCTCTGGACTTGCTGGATCACTTCTGAGCCCTCCTTTGAGCCCTCCCTCTGCTTGCCGCCCCATCCTAGTTTCGCGCATCTCGCATCGTCTTTAACATTGTCATCATGGCCGCGCGCCTCTATCTGGCCACGCGGTTCTGCCTTCGCGGTCTCGGTTTCGGTCGTATTCATCCCTTTCGCTCCGACCGCTTTCGCCGTCTCCTTCGTAGCCTCTCCCGCCGCCTCTCTCGCCACCTCTCTCGCCGCCCCTTCGGCCGCCCCTTCAGCGGACGCTTCGGCCGCACTCGCCCTCTTCTTGTCTTGCGCCAGCTCCGCCAGACGGAACTCGCCTCGAGCCAAATCCGAGGCTTCCACGTCGAGCCTCGGGAATAGGGGCCCCAGGCGCCTCACCTTCGCCCCTTGCACAAGGCGCGCCACGTCAAGCGTCCCCGCGGTCCACCTTACGTTGCTCAGAGGTGCCCCGCTCTCCTCCAACCCGAGCGACGTCCAGATACGCTCCGCCGCCTCCGGGATGAAGGGGCTCGCCATGACTGCCACCCTAGCGAGGGCGTCCGCGAGGCCGAACATCACGGTGGCCAGCCGCTCCCGTCGCCCCTCGCGCGCGAGCGCCCATGGCGCGGCCTCGTCGATGTACTTGTTGGCTCCGTCCACCAGGCTCCATATCTCGCCCAGCGCTCCCGTAAGGTCGAATGCCTGCATGAGCTCGTGGGCGCGTCGGGTCACTCGCTCCGCCAAGTCCGCGAGCTCCCGGTCGCGGGCCTCGTATTCTCGCGGGGCCGGCACGCGGCCTTCGAAGTACTTCTCCATCATCGCGCACGTCCGGTTGAGTAGGTTGCCCAGGTCGTTGGCCAGATCCGCGTTGTAGGTCTCGGCAAGACCTTCGTAAGAGAAATCGCCGTCCTGACCGAACGGGACGGCCTTCATGAGGTAATAGCGAAGGGGATCGGCGCCCAGGCTTTCCGCCAGCTTGACCGGGTCCACTACGATCCCTTCGGACTTGGACATGCGCGCGCCCTTGACGGTCACAAACCCGTGGCCGAACACGGTCTTCGGGAGCGGGACGCCAGCCGCCATCAGTGTCGCAGGCCATATCACGCAGTGGAACCATGTGATGTCCTTTCCGATGAGATGCAGATCGGCCGGCCACCACTTCCCGAAGTTCTCCGTCCCGGGCACGTAGCCCGCCCCAGTGAGGTAGTTGATGAGCGCGTCGAACCACACGTAAACGACCTGGTTCGGGTCGATCTCCTCCGGGAATGGAACCCCCCAGGCGAGTGTGGACCGGGACACGCTCACGTCCTGCAGTCCCTCGCGGATCCTGTTCACGACCTCGTTGCGCCTCGTCTCGGGCAGGATGAACTCTGGATGGGCCTCGATATGACGGAGGAGCGGCTCTTGGAACCTTGAGAGCGCGAAGAAGTAGTTCTTCTCCTCCACCCATTCAGGCTCGCGACTGGGATGGAGAGGGCACCGCCCGTCGACGAGGTCTTTCTCCTCGACGAACCTCTCGCAGGACACGCAGTAATGCCCGGAGTAGGTCCCTTGGTAGATGTAGCCGCGCTCGTTGGCCCGTCGCACGATGTCGCGAACCGTGGCTATGTGGTCCTCATCGGTGGTCCTTATGAATCGGTCGGGACGGATATCCAGCTTGTCCCAAGCTCTGCGGAAGAGCCCTGCCATCCTATCGCAGAACGCCTTGGGCGACATGCCTTGCTTTTCGGCTTGGCGAGCGACGTTGAGGCTGTGCTCGTCGGTGCCTGTCAGGAAGAACGTGTCGTACCCTGCCAGTCTCCTGAAACGCGAGATCACGTCAGCCGCGATCTTTTCGTAGGCGTGGCCGAGGTGCGGCTCGCCGTTTACGTAGTCTATGGCTGTGGTCAGATAGAACTTTTCCACGTGGAACACAACCTCCTACACTAAAATGCCTCTCACCCCGTCCGGAAGGCGCCTGCCTTCACGTGGGGCGAGAGGACGTTTTCTCGCGGTACCACCCAGCTTCGCCGGTGCCTTGCGGCTCCGGCCTCACGAGGCACTACGGCGGGAAGCTCGCCACTCAGTCGGCCCTCGCAGCTCAGTCGACCTTCGTCGCCCAGTCTGCCATCGTCGCTCAGTCGACCTTCGTTGCTCAGTCGACCCTCGCCGATCAGTCAGCCCTCCGAGCGACCCTTTGCCTTTGAGCGACCCTTTGAGGCGAGCCGCCGAGGTGAGACGAACAGGTGAGACGTCGACGCGGCCCACCTCTGCAAGCCGCATGCCCCGGCGCTGTAACGGGCGCCTCTCACGCTTGCCCGGCTGACGGACTACTCGCGAAGACGCGTCTGGGCCCGGAGACCCGACAGGACCTCCCTTTCATCCCGCGGCTCAGGGGCCATGTTCGGCAGACTTCCCGCGCCGGCTTTCACCTTCGAGCCCGGCTCTCTCTGGCGGGTCGCCTGTGTACTCGTCCCCTTCATCGCTTTCGACATGTTCTCTCATGAGGTTGCGCGAAGCCCGCTACGTCATGGGACGTCTGCCCTCAATATATCCTCAGGTTTCGCCACGTGTCAAGCCCAGGCGGGGCGATCCGGGCTCGTGCTCAAGAGTGACGGGGTCCTTCGCGATAGCTTCGTCCCTGCCCAGCAGTAGTTTCAACTGCGTCAACATAGCATGTAATATCGCTAATTCTGCTAGATAAGGTAAAAACTAATAGCGGAGCCTTGACTTGCCTTGGAAAATAAAGTATAGTGGGTGCAGGAAGCCGTCGAAGTCTGGATGCAAGAAGGAGGGAGCTTGAAAACATGAAGTCTACGGGAATTGTTCGGAAAGTAGATGAGCTAGGCCGCGTGGTGATCCCGATCGAGCTTCGCAGGACCCTGCAGATCGCCGAGAAAGACGCCCTTGAGATCTACGTTGACGGCGAGAAGATCATACTGAAGAAATACGAGCCCGCCTGCATCTTCTGCGGGAATGCCGACAACATCAGGATCTACAAGGAGAAGAACATCTGCCGCGACTGCCTCGAGGAGATGAAGGGTCTGATCTAGGAGGGTCTGATCTGAAATAGGCGGTTCGGTTCGAAGAATTCGCTGATGCGCATCTCACGTTTCTCCCGAGCATCAGGTTCCGTGGGGGTGGCCTTCTTCACGTGCGGCCGCCCCCACATCCGTTCCGTGTCCGTTCCATATGCGTTCCATGTCCGTACCATCCGTCCGTTCCATCCCATCCGCGAGTGCGGCCCATCTCGCCTGCTTCGCCTGTCCCGCGTGCTTTGCCAGGCCCGCCCGGCTCGCGTCGCGCAGTGTCGCGTCGTGGCGCGTCGTGGCTCGCGGTGGCGCGTCGTGGCGCGCGGTGTCGCCCCGTGTCGTCCGCCTCCGCCTTGGTTAAAGGACGTGCCTGGGTTGGGTCTACGGCGCGTCAAGCACGACGGTGACCTCGCCTTTCACGGTCTTCCCGTCGAAGCGCGCTGCGACTTCACTCAGCGGGCCGCGCACGACCTCCTCGTGGACCTTGGTGAGTTCCCGGGCAACCGCGACTCTCCGCTCCTCTCCTACGGTCTCCGCAAGGTCGGAGAGTGTCCGCGCTATCCTGTATGGAGATTCGTAGAGCACGACCACCCTCTTTTCCTGTGCGATCCTCTCTAAGGCCTCGCGCCGCTCTCTTCCCTTGCGCGGCAGAAACCCCATGAACACGAACTCGTCGGAGCAGAAGCCAGATACCACGAGGGCCGCGACCACCGCCGAGGGCCCAGGGACGGGCACGACCGGGATCCCGCCTGATATGGCCTCCCGGATGAGATGGGCGCCAGGGTCCGAGACCCCCGGCGTCCCGGCGTCGGACACGAGGGCAACGCTTTGTCCGCTCAGCAAGACCCCGAGGATTCGCGGCGCCTGTGAACGCTCGTTGTGCTCGTGGTAGCTCATGAGCTTGGCCGGTATACCGTAGTGCGCCAAGAGCTTGCGCGTGCGCCGAGTGTCCTCGGCCGCCACCAGGTCGACCTCGCGCAACACTCTGAGCGCTCTGATGGTTATGTCCTCGAGATTGCCTATGGGGGTGGCGCAAACGTAAAGAACGCCAACCTGGGGCCGTCCTGCCTCGCGCGGTCCTGATCCTGCGGGCGCCACGCGCTCCCCCGCTGGCTGCGCACGCCCCTCGGAACACCTCTCGGACCCGTCAGACCCCGTATGCGCCATTGCTCCCGCGCGCCTCTGGAGCTCTTCCGACGGGGGCTCATCCAGCCACCGGTCTGCGGTCGGCCGCACGGGTCCCGCTGACCCGGTGCGCTGACCCGGCACCTTCGATCCCACTGGCCTCACCTGCCGGTTCCCGCACGCCTGCCGCGCCCGTCTCGATCTGGGCTACGGTCCGGGGCAGCAACGCCCTCCGCCGTGGCTCCCGAGCCCCAGCCCCCGCCGGCCGCCGAAGCGCCCGCACCACGCCCGGGACGTGCTGGCCTCCGCCGTCGCCGCACACGGCGACGCTGCCCGGACCCTCGGTTGGAGTCAGACTTGGCTCCCGAGTCAGCCGCAACCGTCTGCCCACCCTCGTCGACTTGAGTGGGTGAAGGCGCCTTCAGGAGGCCTGCTTCGAAGCTCCCCGCCTTGCTCGGTCTGGCGTACCGACGGGGTCTTTCCGGCTGTTCCTTGTCCGCCTGATCCTGCCTTGCCCTGTCGCGAACATCCGACCTCTCGGACCGCCAGGCACGCCGCGCCTTTCCCTGGGTTGCCTGGTCCTCTAGCTTTCCCTGGCCGGGCCCGCCACCGGAAGGCGCGCCTTTCGTCTGTGCCCGGAGCGCGCCTGGCTTCCCGATGTTGGCCGCGGTTCCCGTCTCGGCGGGTTTTTGGGGAGCCGTACCGGCAGCGGCACCGGGCGCACCCGCTTTCCTATCGCGTTTGCCGCGACGCCTGCGCCTTCCCGCTCGCGGCGCGCGGCGGGCGCTCTCCAGTTCCACTTTGGCCCCAGTTCCGCCACGTCGCTCGGCGGCGCCGCCCTCGGCCTCCGCCCGCGCCACCCTCACGGCCGGTTCTCTGCTTCCAGCCACCTCGGAAGGGCCGCCATCCTCAGCCGGATCCAGGCCGACGCCCAAAGCGATGCCATCGATCTTTCGCCCAGCGCCATGGGTTGCCTCCTCGTGCAGCCCAAGCTCGGCCTTCGTCCCTGCGTCGGTCTTCACGTCAAGCGTCTCCGCCGCCTCGGCCATGTCCGCTTCAGCAATGTCGCACTGCTCACAGGGCCCGCACAGCTCGGCGCTCCATGCGCTCGCTACGACGCCGCATCGCTGTGGGCCGCCATCGCGGTGGACGTCCACACGCACGGTCTTCCCGTCCCCCAATTTCACTGAAGCGATCCCCTTCAGGACGTCCAGCTCGACTATCTTGCCCTTACCCATCTCCGTGTCGACCTCGCTGCCGACAGACGGCAGCGCCTGGCGCAGGTCCTTGTAGACCTCGTGCTCGTACTTCAGACAACACATCAGCCTGCCGCATATGCCCGATATCTTGGCGGGATTGAGCGAGAGGCTTTGGTCCTTCGCCATACGGATCGACACCGGCTCGAAGTCGTGCAAGAACGTCGCACAGCAGAGAGGCCTTCCGCAAGGACCGAGGCCTCCGATCATTTTCGCCTCGTCCCGCACACCTATCTGCCGGAGCTCGATGCGCGTGTGGAATACACCGGCGAGGTCCTTCACGAGCTCGCGGAAGTCCACGCGGCCATCGGCGGTGAAGAAGAAGATGATCTTGCTTCCGTCGAACGTGTACTCAACGTCCACCAACTTCATCGGGAGTCCGTGGGCAGCGATCTTCTCGAGCCCGATCTTGAACGCCCTGTGCTCTTTCTCACGGTTCTGCTCCACAACGCACTCGTCCTCGGGCGTAGCCCTCCGGACCACTTTCTTGAGCGGCTGGGTCACTTCCTCGTCTTGCACGAGTCTGGGCTCACCCACGACTTCCCCGCACTCCAAACCCCGGATCGTCTCCACGATGACCTTGTCTCCATCGGATAGCTCCATGTCTCCGGGGTCAAAGTAGTACACCTTCCCAGCGCTCCTGAACCTCACGCCGACCACTTTTGTCATCGGCCCTTTGTCTCCTTCCAAGAATCGAGCGCCCCACGCCATCGCGCTCTCCGGGGATGGCTCACGCCCGCTCGTCCATGCTCTCTCGTCCCCGCTCGTCCACACCCATTGCCCACTTACCCACTCATCGCTGCGCCGGCACACCTTCCGCGTGCACACTGGCCGCGTGCACACTGGACGCGCAGCGGCGCGCAGCGCGCATGAGACGCTCGCGTGGATGCGCCGACGCCTGTGGGCATGGCCACACGTGTACAGCCACGGACGTGCCCAGGACCGCGCACACGCGCCCGCCGACGACGAGCCTACATCCGGCGGCGTCTTCTCAGGGAGAAAAGCATGGCCTCCAAGGCCAGGCGCATGTTGGCGTTCATCCTCACTCGGCGCCGCGCTCCCTCTATCACGTCGATTATCCGTATGAGTTCGTCCACACTGTAAGCGGAGGCGTCTCTCGCAAGCTCGGACGCTCTGGCGGCGGGCATCCCTTCTCCCCCGGCCAGCGCGAGGTCGCCCGTGCTCTTGTAAACCAGCACGTCTCTGAACCAGGCCTCTGCAGCAACGAGCGCAGCCTCCATTCTTTGCCGCGGTTCCCCACGCGCGCCCGTTGTTCCCTCATCCGCACCCGCGCCTGCCCGGAATACCCTCGCCTCTGCCGCGCCATAGGCAGCGTCCGAACGCGCCCAGCCATCCAGGTTCTCTGCCGCATCGAGCACCTGGATGGGCGACATGTCCCATGCCTTTCTAACCGTTTCCACGAGAGTCTCAAACTCGCGCGCCGCGGCCTCCGGGCCGTCGAAGTCCGACTCTCGCACGCTGACCAGCTGACACCTTGACCTCACCGTCGGGAGCAGCCCAGCCGGGTTCAGGCACACCAGGATGAACACCGCTCCCTCCGGGGGCTCTTCGAGCAGTCTGAGGAAGCTGTTCTGAGCCTCAACAGTCATCTTCTCGGCGCTCTCGACGATGGCGACCCGCACGCCTCCCACGCGGCGCGGCGCGAGACTCATTTCCCTCTTCAACTCCCGGATCTGGTCGATCTTTACGGATAGGCCGTCCGGCGAGATTATCCTCAAGTCCGGATGGTTCCCGTCGGCCACGAGCCGACACGAGAGACACTCGCCGCACGCGCTGTCGCCGACGGGCGCCTCACAGTTGAGTCGGCGCGCGAAGGTGAGCGCATCGGCCATCGCCCGGTCAGTCCCGCGGTCTCCGGCCGCAGGAAGGCCGGCATGCGTCGCCGCGAAAAGGTACGCGTGGGATACCCGGCCAAGCGCCAGCGCCCCCGCGAGCGCTCGGCTCACCCGTCCCACGGATAGACCCGCAAGCCCCGCAAGCGTGCCGAGTCTTTCCGAGCGCAACTCTGTCACCCTATTCGTGGTCGCTCGTCCACGTCTTTGCGCGGCCACCTGCCACTCACACCTTCTCGAACCTGTCTACATCCAGAACGAAGATGGTCGCCCCGCCAACCGGCACCTCGAGGGGCTGTCCAACATACGATTCGGCCGAGCGCGCGACTGCCGAGACGGGCGGGATGAGCTGGGTCCTCGAGTGGCACACGGACTTGACAACGTCCACCACCGCGTCCACCTGACCGTCCTCCACCCCTATCAGGAGGGTCGTGTTTCCCTGCCGCAGGAACCCACCTGTCGTGGCCAGCTTGGTCGCTCGAAAGCCCTGATCCACCAGTGCGTCCATGAGCGGTGACGCATCCTGGTCCTGAACCACCGCTATCACGAGCCTCATCCCTGCCCCTCCTTCCTCGCAGGCACGCCACGCCGGTTTCCCGCGTCGGCGCCTCTCTTGTTCGCGAACATGCTCTCGCTGCGCGGACCCGCTTCACGTACTCTCCTTACGCGACTGATCCAGGTAGTAGACCACTCTTCTGAAGGGCTCCTCTCCTATGCTCGTCGACTTCACCTGGTTGCGCTCGGCAAGCTGATGCTGGAGCATCCTCACGTACGCATTCTGCGGATTGAGCTCAACGGGGCATTCCATGGATACGACTTTCGAGAGGGCCTCCTCAGCCTCTCTGAGCGCGCTCGCTTCGATGGCGTCTCGGTCCGCGCTGAACGCGTTTCGCAGGAAGTTCGATATCTGCGTTATCGTGTTGCTCCGTATTATGTGGACCGGAAGTCCGCGTCGTTCAGCCTCTCGCAATGTCTTCGGCATCTTGCGGTACTGTCCTTTCAGGGTCAGCACCATGTCCGCCTGACCGAGGTCCTTGGAGACGAAGACCGGAAGGCCCGTCGCACGGATGGCTTGTTCCAGTCGGTTCCGGCTCACGGCATATGGATAGAGCCGAATCACCTTTTGGGAGCGCTCTTCCGCGATCCCTGCCAGGCCCGCCACGACCGAGGCGTCCGCGGCCCCCGCCCCGACCCCTGTCCCCGTTGCCCGGGGTCGCGCGAGAGTTGTGCCGCGCCGAGTCTCCTCGACCTCGCGTGCCTCCCGACGCCATTCGGACACCTTCGCGTTGCCGCGCGGGCTCGAGCCCGCGCGACCGCGGCGATGATCGGTGATTTCGCGGCGGGTCTCCCATGGCACGAGGCCGTCCTCGCGAGCTATGAGCTCCGTGAGGCCGTCCTCCTGCACGACCTCTATGCCGCCCTCCCCAGACCTGCGCCTGACCTCGGGACGTGGCTCCACGCCCCTCAGGAGCAGGTCCACAGTCCGAGCGACGTCATGGTGGATCGCCAGGCTGTCCCGATCCTTGATCTCGACCACGATGTCGAACGTGGGCGGAGCCTTGCGCTCGAGGACGGTCTTCTGAGTGCCTCGCTTCCTCGCTTCCTCGTCGCTCAAGGTCACGACCTGTATGCCTCCGACGAGATCAGACAAAGTCGGGTTGAGCACGAGGTTCTCTAGGGTGTTGCCGTGAGCGGTCCCGACGAGCTGGACGCCACGCTCGGCGATGGTCCGCGCGGCCTGCGCCTCGGCCTCCGTGCCGATCTCGTCTATGACGATCACCTCGGGCATGTGGTTCTCCACAGCTTCGATCATCACGTCGGCTTGCCGTGCCGACGCCGGCACCTGCATCCGCCTCGCCCGCCCGATGGCTGGGTGAGGGATGTCGCCGTCCCCAGCGATCTCGTTGGAGGTGTCCACAACGACAACGCGCTTGTTGAATTCGTCGCTCAACACCCTGGCCACTTCGCGGAGGAGCGTGGTCTTGCCCACTCCGGGCCGGCCCAGGAGCAGTATGCTCTTTCCGAGCTCCACGACATCGCGCACGATGTCAATGGTTCCGTAGACTGCTCGACCGATGCGGCAGGTGAGCCCGACGATCTCACCGTAGCGGTTGCGGATGCCGGATATGCGATGGAGAGTGCGCTCGATGCCGGCGCGATTGTCGTGGCCGAACGCGCCTACACGCTTCGTGACGAACTCGATGTCCTCTCGCTTCACCAGCTCCTCACCAAGGTACACGAACCTGCCACCCGGAAAGCGAGCCTCGGGCTGCCTGCCGAGGTCCAGGACTATCTCGAGGAGGCTCTCGGTATCTCCCGCCTGCTCCAGCTTCTCACGAATCCTGGGAGGCAGCACCTCCAAGAGCTCGTCCAAGTTATCAGTTATCTCACGTCTCGTCACAGGGTCGCCGCACGAAAAGCCATCACGACTTCCCCGTGCGACGCTTCCCTCCTTTCATCGAGGACGTCGCCGCAGATGTCTCCACGTGGCCGGGGGAGCCCCTCTCGGCACACGTGGCTCGGCCGGCGCCGCCGGAACCCGGCGTCCCGGCTTTCCGAGCTCATCATCGGTCGGCGACGACCAGGACTGACCCGTCGTTCCGCACCCCCCGAAGTCGGAGCTTGCCGCCCTGGGACAGCGCTGCGCGCACGAACTCCGTGATCCTCTCGGTGATCTCCTCACCCGGGCACAGCACCGGGATGCCCGGCGGGTACGGCACGATGACATCCGCTGCGATCCTTCCGCGGGCCGCGTGCACGGGCACCCACTCCGTCCGCGCGATAGCGGCCTGGCGCGGTGTCATCCTGAGCGGGGGTATGTGCCTCAGGGCGTCGCATGCTGCCGTTTCCGGCGCAAGCCGCCCCGCAGCACGATCTCTGTCATCATTCCGGAGACCGGGCAGACATGCTGCGTCGCCCGCCCGCACGCGACCCACTTCGTACTCAATAGCCGAGACGAGCCTATCCACGTCATCTTGGGAATCGGCCATCGTCAGTATAGCCAGAACATTTCGGGCATCGGCGAGCTCCACCCAAATCCCATGGGCCTCGCGGAGCAGCCGCGCGATCTCAACCCCCGTCACCCCGCAATGAAGCAGGCCCGCGAACGATATCACGAGCTTGGTCGGGTCGTGCACAAAGCCACGAGATGCAAGCCTCGCTCCATCCAGGCACTGCACGCCGGGAAGGCGGGATAGCCGCTCCCTCGCGGCCGCGGCTGACGTGAGAACCCCGCTCAGGAGATCGCGCCCCCGCATGGCCGCAACGCGCCTCGCCGCGTCCAGCGACGCCATCAGGACGTAAGACGGACTCGTGGTCTCTACCAGGCGCAGCATCCGCCGGACCGTCTCCGGATCCACCGCCCCGCCCTTGAGGTGCAAGAACGATGCTTGGGTCATTGCCGGCAGAGTCTTGTGCGCCCCGGAGACCACTACATCCGCCCTCGCTTCCAGCGCGGATGGCGGAAGCGCCTCGTGAAACGGGAGGTGGGCGCCGTGCGCCTCGTCTACCACTGCTATTCTACCATAATCGTGCGCCGCGGCCACCAGGGTCTTGATGTCTGGCGAAACCCCGTAGTAGTTGGGGCTGGTGAGGACGACGGCCCGCGCGCGAGGGTGGCGGCGGATCTCCTCCACGAGCGCCTCAACCGTGGGGCCGAGCGGAATGGCGAATAGCTCGTCCACCTCGGGCACGACGTAAACAGGGCGCGCGCCAGACAGGACGAGGCCGCCCGCGACGGCTACGTGCGTGTCCCGCGACACGATGACCTCGTCGTCAGGCCCGCACGTCGCCATTATGGCCGCGTGAAGGCCGCAGGTTGAACCGTTTACCAGGAAAAAGGTTCGGTCGGCGCCGTAAGCTTGCGCGGCAAGGCTCTCGGCCTCCTTAATCGCGCCCTCGGGCTCGTGGAGGTCGTCAAGCCCTTCCACCTCGGTGACATCCACGTTGGTGACGTGCCGCGAGAGCGCTCCGTCAGGCCCCAGGAATCCGTCAGGCCACAGAAAGAGCGCCGCGCCTCCCTTCCCCTTGTGGCCGGGCATGTGGAACCGGCGGGGGTTCCGCGCGGCGTATTCCGTGACCGCCCGCACGAGCGGGGCGGCGCTCTGGTCGTCGTGATCGTCGGCATGTGCCGGCGCGGGCGCCCGGGCGCACCCCTCCCTTTGGGTGATTCTGTCTGTCAGTGCGTTCGTTAGCGCGCTGCTCGGCGCACTGCCCGGTGTGTTGCCCGGTGCACTGCCCCCCACGCCGCCTCGTGCGGCGTCGCACGCGGCGTCGCACGATGGACGCGCGTTGACCTCGTTCGTCTCATGCTTCTCAGCGTTCCGCATATTCCTTTGCACTCAGCACGCCCCGAACGGGGCGAGGATCATTCCCACCCGCGGACGTATGCCAACCACGCTTCCTTAATCCTCTCGACGAAGAAATCGTAGCGTGGCGAAGCGGCGTCTAGGCTCACAATGGCGCGTTCGCACCCGGCGCAGAGCCTCTTTCCCAGGATCGCCGTTCCATCGCTCCCATGGCTTCCGCAAACGAGGCATTCCCGCCCTCTAGACAGGTCGAAAGCCTCATGCTCATGCCGATTCCGCTTGTGGTAGACCGAAGACTGCACTCAGATCACCGCCTGAACCTGGCTTTGTAATCTTTCGCATTCGTGGACATGGTTCCTGCTTTTGCGGGGTCCGGTGATTTCGCCAGCAGCTGGATCTCAACAGCCTCGTGATGTAGAGTATGCACGCACGAAGGCCGCGGGAATCTTGTTCGCGCCAGGATACGGAAGGATCTCTCGGAGAAGAAGGATCTCTCGGAGAAGGATTCTGCGATCTCTGCCTCCTCGGAAGGTCGGACGGAAGGCTGGGCGCAACCCGCCGCGAGCTGGACGGGCGGCAGCGTGACGCCAGGAGACTCTCCGGGTCGAGGGACGCTTCCTCCTTGGATCCTGGTTGACGGCCATGTCGGCCGCCCGGAAGAGGAGTCACACGTCGTCTGACGAATATTGCTTTTATTGTCAGGAGAGGAGGCATGTGTGCGCTCCTAGCCCGGCGCCCGGCGGACCCTGGAAGCCATCCGCGCTCGTCCTGCTCGCTCGCGCTGTTTGCTCGTCCCGCTTGCTGCTGGACGACGCGCGAGGCTTGCGGCGTGGGCACGCGGGCAATGGGGGCACGCGCGCGATGTGAAGACGTGGGAGAAGTTGGCGTACAGCTTCGGTGCCTTGGGCTCGAGCGTATCAGCTCAAGCGGTTCAGACTTACATCGTGTTCTTCTACGCTGACGTCCTGAAAGTCCCAATCGAACTCATAGGCTACAGCATGATCGCGTACGGGATCTGGAACGCCATAAACGATCCGCTTTTCGGGTATCTCTCCGACCGGACCCGCACGAGATGGGGACGACGGATTCCTTACGTCGCGGGCGGTCTCATCCCTCTCACGCTAGCGCTCATCTTCCTGTGGATGCCGCCAGCCGCCGTGGTCAAGGATGGCCACCTCTCGCTCTTCATCTACTTCACCCTGATGATGTTCCTGTTCGACGGCATATACACCTTGGTCATCCTGAACTGGACCGCGCTGTTCCCCGAGATGTTCCCGAGCTTGAGGGACAGGGCTGCGGTGTCGATGTGGCGTCAGGTGTTCGGAAACCTCGGGCTCGTCGTGGGTATAGCGCTTGCGCCGATGGTCTATGCCAATCTGGGCTGGCCTGCAATGGGTATCATATATGGCGTGGTGACGGCTTTGTCCATCGCGATCTCGCTCCTAGGGAGCCGCGAGACCGGACCCCGGGCCGGCGAAGAGCCGCTCAATGTGTTCCCGGCGCTCAGACACACCGTCGCAAACAAGTCTTTCATGACGTATGTCGTCCCTTGCATGCTCATAGAGTTCACCTTCGTTCTCATCATGGCGATAGTGCCGTTCTACTCGAAATACGCCCTGAGAATAGCAGAGGACCAATCCTCGCTGCTCTTCGGCGCGGTGTTCCTCATGGTCTTCGTCGCCTTGGCTCCCTGGACGCGATACACAGTGAAGGTGGGCCCAAAACAAGCTATGTCCAGCGCCATAGCCTTGTTCGCGGTTGCCCTGGTGCCTTTCGGGCTGGCGAGAGGCCTCACGATGGGCATCGCGTGCGGCGCGCTCCTGGGACTCGGCCTTGCCGGGCTCATGCTGCTCTTTGATGTCCTAATCGCCGACGTCATCGACGAGGACGAGGTCCGGACGGGCCGCCGGCGAGAGGGAATGTACTTCGGCGCGAACGCGCTCTTCATCAGGCTTGGCGTCTCCGCTCAAGCTCTCGTGATGAGTCAGGTGCTCAAAGCCAGCGGCTACGACCCGAACCTCGCGGCGCAGCCGCCCTCTGTGGAGACAGGGGTCCGGTTCCTGACGGCGGGTGTGCCCGTGATAGCGCTCGTCCTGGCGTTCCTAGTCCTCAGGATGTACCCCCTGCACGGTGACACCCTGGCGATGATCAAGCGCGAACTCGGCTCAAGACGAAAAGATAGTATGGCTGGCGCTGAGGGCGGAGAAGCTGCCTGAGGCCGAGATCGCAAGACCTGCGGCTGTTGCGCGGCGGTCGGGCGACGGCGGCTGCTGAGTTATTCCTAGAAGACCTTCTTCGAATTCATCCAGTCGTGCACGAGGTTCAGTGTCTCCCCGAACCTCTGGAAGTGCACGACCTCACGTTCTCTCAAGAAACGCAGGGCATCCGTGACGTCGGGATCATCCGAGAGCTGAATGAGATACTCGTAGGTCGCTCTCGCCTTCTGCTCGGCTGCCAGGTCCTCGTGCAGGTCCGCGATGGGGTCGCCCTTGGACTGTATGTAGGCCGCAACCCACGGTGCTCCTGAAGCGTTGACGAAGTACAGGGCCTTGTCGTGGTCGGCGTAGTAGTCGTCGAGGCCGGCAGCTTTGATCTGCTGTATGGTCGCGTCCTTGATGAGGTTGTACACGAGGGCGGCCACGATCTCCATGTGAGCCAGCTCTTCGGTACCGATGTCCGTGAGCGTCGCCTTGGCTTGGGGTATGGGCATGGTGTAGCGCTGAGTCAGGTAGCGCAGGGACGCGGCGAGTTCGCCGTCGGGTCCTCCATACTGGGTGATGATCTCCTTGGCCAGCCTCGGGTTGGTGTACGATACCCTGATGGGATACTCGAGCTTCTTCTCATATATCCACATGGGCCGTCATTCCCTCCTGTTACCTGTTAAAGGTGATCTCCCACGGCCACGGATCCTCCACCCAGCGCCACGTGCCCTGGCTCGTGCTCTGCCCGAAGTTCAGGAGAGGTCCGTAGCGCGACTCGTACGCCGCTTTCGCCCTCGCGAGCTCCTGGGCCACGGCGTTGTAGTCGGCAAGGGCACGCGTTTCATCCGGATGAGTGTCCAGGAAGAGGTTGAGCTCTATGGCCGCGAACTCCAGCTCCATGATACGTAGGAGCTCTCGACGTCTTTGGTCCATCTGCCATCCCTCCGTCTGCGGGTTCGTCAAGCCCGCCTCAGTGGTCGTCATGGCCGCATCCCCGGTTGATAAGGCCGGTATAGCTCGGGGAAGATGGTCCCTTTCATCAGACCCTCGGCGGGACTCCAGGTGCGCGAGTACGTTTGAGGAACGACGTACGCCCGGGCGAGCTCGCCGAAGTAGCCCGCCGTCTCCCCTTGCGGAGGGTTAGTCGTATTCGAGGTGTTCGGATCTCTGTCCGACATTCGTTACTCCTCCTCGCGTCCATCGTCGTGATCGTGGGGCCGTGCCGCGAAGAGCGCCATCCGGGTTCCTCAGCTACGGCATGGCTCCCGTGACATTGTATGCCTGTGGGACTAGAAGGGTGCCGCCAGGAAGGGACGCGGCTGAACGCACTTGACCGCGCTTTGCGGCTGGAGACCGGCACGGCCAGGGGCTGTGGGGACCGAGGTTCACATGAGGCAATCCAGGAGTTGACACTGGCGGAAGGATGTGATAGTATGGGAATGCGAACACCTGTTCGGGGGTGATAATCGTGAGCGGTCCGTCTCTTCGGGCGTCGCTCGAGGCGAAGAAACCCAAACTGGGTGATGTCCCGCGCACTCTGAGGGTGCTCATTCACATGTCCGGTGCGAATGCCCTCATGCCTGCGATGGCGCGATTCGTGCTCACGAGCGCCAGCGGCGCGCCATTCGCCGAGGTGAGGCTCGACTGGGAGGGCGCGGCCAGTGACGATGAGGCCGCACTCAGAGCCATCCTAGAGGCGCTCAGAATGGCCAAGAGGTATCGGGCGCAGTGTGTCGTAGTCTACATCGACAACGAGTTCGCAGCCTCCATCGCATCGGGGGAAGCGAAGGCTCCTCCCGCCCTCGTGGGGTTGGCTCTGCAAATAAGGGCTCTGGCCCATGCGTACAGGGCTGTCACGGTGCGAACCGGGATGCCGCTCGTGGCTCCGGTGCTGCCTCACTTGGGGGGACACGCGTGGCCGGATGACGAGGAAGGATACGCGCACGGCCGGTCAGGAGGGTCAGAGAGAGAGGCCAGGCAATGGATTTCGTAGACGATGGAAAGTGCTTCGCGTGTGGGCGCGAGAACCCGCTCGGGTTGAAGCTCGACTTTCGACCCGACGGCGAAGGGCGCGCCGTAGCTACATTCGTTCCGAGAGAGGAGTTCCAGGGCTTCTCGGGCGTTCTCCATGGGGGAATCATCTGCACTCTGCTGGATGAAGCCATGGCGTGGGCGCTCATACTCCAGGGAAAGATCGCGGTCACCGTCAGTCTGGAGGTGAGATTCAGACGACCCGTCCGCGTGGGGGCACAAGTCACGGTGAGGGGACAGATCGTGAGAGGCGGCCCAAAGAGGTACGCTCTCAGGTCTGAGATAATAGACAGCGCGGGAGACCTCGCGGCCGAAGCGCACGGCACGTTCCTGGTCGTGTCGAGCGTGCCCCGCATGCCGAGCGAGGAAGGGTCATCCACGCGCCGGAGGGTCGACGCGACGTAGTTTCCCGAAGATGGCCTTGTGACGGTCGCGCATTTCCTGATCGGTGGCCACGGGAGGCCATAGGTCCTTGATGGCGTCGGAGTGGATGGCCTTAAAGAGGTTGTCGTACACGATCGGGTTCTCCCGGGTGAGCTCTCGAATGAGCCTCTTCACCTTGGCTCTGTGGCTCGCTCCCTCCATAGGACACGCGTTCGGCGGCACATCGTACCCGATTCGACGGATGGTGCCCGCAACTTCACGTTCCCTGAAGTATACGAGCGGTCGAATGACAGTGATGCCTGTTCTATCAAGAAAGGTGACCGGGCGAAAAGTGTGGATCTGCCCCGAGTACAAGATGCTCATGAGGAGCGTCTCCACCACGTCATCGCGATGGTGGGCAAGCGCGACCTTGTTGAACCCGTTCTCCAGGGCGAGGTTGTTCAGGGCGCCCCGGCGCAGATGAGAGCAGATGGCGCAAGGGTTCTCCTTGTGCGAGGCACCGAAGGCCACTTTGGCAATGTTCGTGGCTCTCTTGAGGTAAGGCACACCCAACTTCCCGGCGAACTCGGCCAACCGTTCGGACGCCTCAACCTCCTCTTGCTGGCCGTATCCCATGTCGACATGGCCGGCCGCTAGGGCGAACTCAATAGGCGAGTACTCTCGGATTGCGGCAAGCGCATAGAGCAGGAACGCGCTGTCCTTGCCACCGGAGAAACCCACGAGGATTCTATCGCCTTCGGATATCATCTGAAACTCGACGATTGCGCGCCAGATGCGGCGCGTGTGAGAGCGCGAGAGCGCAAGGCTCCGCGCGCACTGCCGTCCCTGGTCCTCATGGGCAAGCGAGTGATCCTCATCTCCCAGACCGGCTCTATCGTCTTTCATCCCCGTGAACCTCCCGCACCCCGTGCGATCAGTCGCGCGCTCGCGCGCACCTCCGTGTCCTCGCCGGCTGTCTTGGCGCGAGCCCGGGCATGTGGGCGGGTCCATGCCGTGTAGCACGCACTCAGACTACTCCGGTCAGCTCTCTGATCAGCACTCTTCAGAGCGGCTCGAATCGAGCGGTGAAGTGTCTCAGCACCGGCGCTTCGTACACCAGCCTCATCCCGCGTATCTCATGCTTCCGCTTCCCAATGGCCGAAAGGGCGCGCGCCACGACGTCCATGTGCCTGTCGGTGTACACGCGCCTGGGAACGGCGAGCCGTACCAGCTCGAGTCGGGGGAAGATCTGCTCACCTGTCTTCTCGTCGGTGCGGCCGAAGGCTGCAGCGCCGAGCTCCACCGCTCTCACGCCCGCCTCGAGGTAAAGCTGGGCGACGATGGCCTGGGCCGGAAACGCGCTTTGGGGAAGGTGGGGCAAGAACCTCTTGGCGTCCACGTATACGCCGTGGCCTCCCGTGGGCTCGATTATGGGGATCCCTTCCTCAACGAGGCGGTCTCCCAGGTACGCCACCTGGCCAACGCGATCCTCGAGATACGCTTCGTCGAGCACCTCGCGCAGTCCTCTCGCTATGGCCTCCAGGTCCCTGCCCGCGAGCCCTCCGTACGTCAGGAAACCCTCGTACACTATGCCCCACTGACCTGCCTTGCGATAGAGGTCCTCGTCGTTCGTGGCGAACAGCCCTCCGATGTTCGCGAGAGCGTCCTTCTTCGCGCTCATGGTCATGCCGTCCCCGTACGAGAACATTTCCCGGGAAATCTCCGCGATTGTCTTGTGAGAGTAGCCTTCCTCGCGCTCCTTGATGAAGTACGCGTTCTCCGCGAATCGCGCGGCGTCGAAAAAGACCTTGATCCCATGTTCTCGCGCTATCCCGCTCACTTCTCGGATGTTGGCCATCGAGACAGGCTGGCCGCCGTTGCCGTTGCAAGTGACCGTTATGTTGATGAAGGGGATGCGATCTTTGCCGTGCAGCCGGATCTCTTCCTTCAGACGCTCCGTGTCTATGTTGCCTTTGAAAGGATGGCGCGTCGCAGTCTCGTAACCCTCCCTTATCACGAGGTTCACCGGCTCGCCGCCCTTCAGACGGATGTGGCCCTCGGTCGTGTCGAAGTGCATGTTACCGAGCACACGATCCCCCGGCTTCACAAGCATCGTCGTGAGGATGTTCTCGGCGCCGCGCCCTTGGTGAGTCGGAAGCACGAACTTGAATCCGAATATCTCCCGCACCGTGTCCTGAAGGTGGAAGAAATTCCTGCTGCCGGCGTACGCCTCGTCGCCCATCATGAGGCCCGCCCACTGGTTGTCGCTCATGGCGGAAGTGCCGCTGTCCGTGAGGAGGTCGATGTACACCTCCCGAGAAGGGATGTTGAAGACGTTGTACCCGGCCTCGCGGAGCACCTCCTCCCGCCTCGCTCGAGACGTGAGCGTGATGGGCTCCACCACCTTTATGCGGAACGGTTCGGCGTACTCAGATCTCTTTCGCACGTCGTCTCCTCCCTTGCGCGTCCTCTTTTCCCCTGCTTTCCTGTTATTCTGCTGCACCTTCGTTCTTCTACTCCGCGCTGGCCGTCTCCTGCCTGTGACAAGTGTTCGTTAGGAGCATGTCCCTCCGATGGGCGTCGGAAGCGCCCATGGTCAGCCCCGGGGGGCGACGTCTGGCGAAGGAGCCTACCAGGTCCGGCGTCCGCTGCGTTTCGTGTCGCGGGCCGCTGGTTTTGGGCTGCGACTGCACCTGTGGTATAATCTGGGCAAGGAGGTGCGAGGCGAAGCGCCCCACGGCCCACGAGGGCGGGCGCGACAAAGGGTGCACGAAAGGAGAGCGCGCGATCGAGGATATTTGGTCTGTGGGCTTGAGTGAAATGCTGCGGGAGGAGGGCGATCGGGTTGAGCCGAGTGGCGTGCGTGCAGTTCGCCGCGAGGCGGCGCGAATCTCTTGACGAATTCACGGACCGCGTAGGCGCCCTCGTTGCGCGTGCCGCGCATCTTGGGGCGGACATGGTGGTCTTCCCCGCCCACACAGGCCTGGCTTATCTTGCGGCGGCCCATCCGAAGGCAAACCTCTTTCTGGGCCCGGGCTTCGGCGCCGCGGTCGTGAGGTTATTCGCATCCTCACGAGACAGCGGCCCCGAGGCTGATTTCCTCCGGGTCTTCTCGAGGCTCGCCTCTCACCACCACGTGTTCCTGGCCCCCGGCACCTTCCCGGTGCCCGCGACCGGCGGTGTTCGGAATGTGGCCCACCTTCTGTCGGATCAGGGAGTCCTCATCGGCGTTCAGGCGCAGACTCACCTCTCCCGAGACGAGCGGGCTAGCGGGTTCGTAAGGTCCGAGGACCTCGAGGTGTTCGAGACCCCCATCGGGACGGTGGGCTTTGCAATCTGTGAAGACGCCTGGTACCCGGAGGTCGCGCGGATTCTGGCGCTCCTGGGGGCAAAGGTACTGCTTGCGCCGGTTGCCGTCCCCGCGCCTTACACCGAGTGGCATCAGGTGCGCGGCATGTGGCAAAACGTCCAGCAGAACCAGGTTTTCGGAGTAGAGGCGTGTCTCGTGGGCCTCGCGGGCGGCGTGGAGTTCGAGGGCAGGTCCGCCGTCTACGCGACGTGCGAGATGACCGAGGAAGACACGGGCGTGCTGGCCCGAGCGACTCGGACAACCGCCGAGAGCGTCATCGTCGCGGACCTCTCGTTTGCATCGATGAGGGACGCCATCGAGCTCTTCCCGGTTTTCCGTCATTTCAACGTGGACTTCTACCGCACCTGGCTCCCGCGACTTTACCGGGCGACGCCTTGCGGTGTCCCACGCTCCGCGCGCTCCGACGAGGAGCCGTCCAGCGGGCTGTTGGCCGGGGCAAGACACGGGCGGCACGCGGAACAGGCGCGGCTCAGCGGTAACGCCGGGTGCCGCTCGCGTCGAGCGGCGGCCGCGGCCGAGCGCCTCGGAGCGATCGACTCGGTACGCGTCTTGGCGCTCAGGGCGTTCCTGCGATGGGCGTCCCGTCCGTCGGTGGTCCGCGGCTACCTATCGAAGAAGCGCATCGCGTCGACGGGGTCGGGCGCGGGGCTCTCATCCGCTCGCGGAGGGAGCGATTCGCGGGGGGCAGCGCCCGGCACGGAGCGCGTCCCCAAAGTCTCCAAGGTCCGTGTCGCCGCTGTACAGATGCGCCTAGAACTCACCAGGGATGCAAAGGCTTACGCGGAGAAGATATACGGGCTCACGAAGGAGGCCGTGGATCAGGGTGCCGAGCTCGTGGTGTTCCCGGAGGGCTCGGGGGCACCGCTCCTCGGCCTCGTGCCGGGCGTGGAGAAGCTTGCATCGAAAGGGCTGGCCGCGGCGGCGGTCGAGACGGCCGGAACCGACGTGCTAGTCGCAGAGCTCTTCCGGGTCATCTCCCCTGCGGTGAAGCGGATTTACGAGACGACCTTCTCCACACTCGCCAGGGACTTTCAGGTGTACATCATCACGGGAAGCGCGTTCCTGGAAGACGACGACGGCAAAATGCGCATCATCGGTTACCTTTTCGGCCCGGCCGGGGAACTCATCGCACGCCAACGAAAGCTGCACCTCGTGCCAATGGAGGCTGCATGGGGGTTCGAGCCAGGCTCCGACCTGGAGGTGCTCGACACCCCGCTCGGGCGGCTCGCCTTTCCTATATGCATGGACGCCACATACTTCGAGACCTTCCGGATAGCCAGACAGCGAGGCGTGGATATCGTGGCCGTCCCGTCCGCCAACAACGAGGAATTCCTGTTCTGGCGCGTCATGCGCGGAATCTGGCCGAGGGTTCAGGAAAGCCAGGTGCTCGGGGTATCGGCCGCCGCGGTCGGGAACATCCTGGGAATGCCCTTCACCGGGATGAGCGGGCTGCTGGCGCCCCTGGAGATGACTTCTTCCGGAGACGGGTGGCTCGCGCGCGCATCTTCGTCAGAAGATGAGGAGGTAGTGGTCGGAGACTTGGACCTGGACGCGCTGCGCCGCTTCCGAGACGAGAACGCCCTGGACTTCAACGTCCCGCTGTACGAGAAACATCTGCCGGACGCTTACGATCGCGTTCGCCTCACCGCGACATGACACGGAAGCATGACACGGTAGCGAGGGAGGTTCGGATGCGTTGCGCCGTGTCAGAACAAGGCCGGTAGACCCTTCTGCACCTTGGGCGCGACGCCCAGATGCCGGAAGGCGTGCTCCGTGGCGCGCCGCCCGCTCGCCGTGCGGACCACGAACCCTATCTTCAGAAGAAACGGCTCCACCATGTCGACGAGGGTGTCCTGCTCCTCGTTGAGCGTGGCGGCGAGGGCCTCGATGCCGACCGGGCCGCCTCCGTAGAACTCTATGATGGCCTTGAGGTATTTTCTGTCGAGGTTATCGAGCCCCGCGTCGTCTATGCCCTCCATCGCCAAGGATGCCGCAACCACGTCTCCTGTGATGATCCCTTCCGCCTTGACCTGGGCGTAATCGCGCACTCTCTTGAGGAGCCTGTTCGCGATCCTGGGAGTGCCGCGCGACCGACGCGCTATCTCCGCCCTCGCCTCGTCCTCCACGGAAACCTTCAGTATGGACGCGGACCTGAAGAGGATCTCGGCAAGTTCCTCCGGGGGATAGAAGTCCAGGTGGTGGAATATGCCGAACCGCTCGCGGAGAGGCGCTGAGAGAAGCCCGGCCCGCGTGGTCGCGCCTACGAGCGTGAAATGTTTGAGAGGAACCTTGATGGTCTTCGCAAAGGCCCCCTTGTCTACGACGAAGTCTATCTGGAAGTCTTCCATGGCGGAGTAAATGAACTCCTCGACGACCTTCGGCAGCCTGTGGATTTCATCGATGAAGAGCACGTCTCCGTCCTCGAGGTTCGTGAGGATACCCATGAGGTCACCGGGTCGCTCCACGGCTGGCCCCGACGTGGATATTATGTTCGACTTCATCTCGTTCGCGATTATGTGCGCGAGAGTGGTCTTGCCGAGGCCGGGAGGACCGTAGAGGAGAACGTGGTCCAAGGCCTCCTTACGCTTCCTCGCCGCCTCCACGGCTATGGCGAGGTTCGCCACCACCTGTTTCTGCCCCGTGAACTCTGCGAGCACCGACGGGCGAAGGCTTCGCTGGAAGGTCTCTTCCTCCCGCTGTTCCTCTGCGCTGACTAACCTCACTCGGGTCATCGTCTCGCCCCCATACATGAGTCCGCGCTTCGACCTCGCGGCAACGCGGTCGCTGCCGTCGCTTTAGCCTTCGCTGTCGCCGCGACTCCTGCTAACGGCGTTGGCCCCGCCTCTCATTCCGCTCCGGCCGCCACTACGACCGCTTCGCCTGGAGCCGATACCGCCGGATCCGCCGCCACCGGAGATGCCGTCACCGGAACTGCCATCACTGGAGCTGCCGCTTGGGGAACTGCCGCTTGCGCCACCGCCGCGTCCCGCTCCCCGCTGCGCTGACCTGTATATCTCTTGTATGACGTCTTCCGCGCTCCTTATATCGGAGCGCTTGGCCATGGTGTGGCGGATCATGTCCTCGGCTTCTTGCCGTTTGTAGCCGAGCTGCAGCAGCACCTCGAGGGCCTCGGCCGCCACTTCGTCCACCGGCTCGGCCTGAACCGGGGTCTCCGTCCTCGCCTTGCGCTCGCCATCGACTTCGACGCCCAGGGCGAAGCGGGCCACCTTCCCCTTGAGCTCTGCTACGATCTTGGCGGCCTTTTGTTTGCCTATGCCCGGGAGCGAACTCAGGGTCGCGATGTCTTGGTTCTCGATGGCGCGCGCGATCCTGGGCGCCGGGATAACGAGAGCCTTGAGCGCCGCTCGGGGCCCGATGCCCCCGACCGTGATGAAATGCTCGAAGAACTCCTTGTCGAGCTCGCTCAGGAACCCCACCAGCACCGGGACGGTGTTCCCGACGCCGCCCGGAGAGCCCTGGATGTAGAACACCGTCTCGAGTCTGATCTCCTCTTCGCGCCTGAGCGCAAGCTCCCGAACCGTGGAGGGGGACACCAGCACATCGTAGAAGAGGCCGCCTACCTGTATGCTCACGCGGTCCTCCTGGACGCGCACGAGTCTGCCGACGATCGCGGAGATCAAACGAACCCCTCCAACCGGGACCCCTTCGTCATAGTGTGAGTCAAGAAGTTGTAGTGACACAGCGCGAGAGCGAGCGCATCGGCAACGTGATCCGGCTCTGGAACCTCATCCAGGCCGAGCGTCACCTGAACCATCCTTTGGATCTGCTCCTTGCTTGCGGTGCCTCTGCCGGCAAGGGCCTTCTTCACCCTCGCTGGGGGGTAAGAGACGACCTCTATTCCCCTGCTGCCCGCGGCGAGAAGGATCACGCCGCGCGCGTGGCCCATGAGCACGGCGGTCCTGGGATGGCGGTAGCTCGTGTAAAGGTCTTCAACTACGACGGCGGTGGGATGGTGCTCCGACATGAGCGCCAGCACGCCTTCGAATATCTCTCTGAGGCGCACCTCAACGGGGTGGGACGAGGTCGTTCGAACTAGTCCGGCCTCGACCAAGCGCACGCGGCTGCCGGACACATCGACGACACCGTATCCGGTATCGACAAGCCCCGGGTCTATTCCGATTATCGTCGAGCTCGTGAGACCGACCCGCTGCGCGGAGCAGCCAGCATCGCGTGGCACGGCAAGCGCCTCCCGTCCACCCGATTATACCATCCGCACACACGGCTGGGCAACTGGTGTTCGGGCAAACGCTCGAAGGGCTGCGGGACCCGCCCAGGCCAGCTCAAGACCTTGAGGTCCTGCCCATCACCACTCTCACGGAGTGTTCCTTTCTCTGGGAATGCTTCTTGGGTGCTCCTGCCACAAGTCCCATCGCGGAGGTGGGGATGAACCCCATTAACTCCCCCGGCGCTCGGTACGCGGCAGTGAAGGCCCCGCGCCCGGCCTTCGCGGGCACCGGCTCGAGCTCCCGGCCGTCAAGCTCGATCCACGCGACCCCGCGGCTTACACGGTCGGGATTCTCGACACGGATGACGTAGGTGTGGCCTCGGAAAATGCGTCTTGCGGCAAATCCCGGCCACTCCCGAGGGATACACGGGTCTATGGCAAGCCCGTCATACTCCGGCCGTATCCCGAGGATCCACTGCGAGGCCGCGACGAACATCCATGACGCCGTACCTGTAAGCCAAGAGTTCTTGGCCTCTCCGAACCTCGGGCAGTCGGGGCCGGCTATCATCTGAGCGTACACGTATGGTTCAGCCCTGTGGATCTCCGATATGCGCTCACGGGCGGTAGGAAGCAGTCTGGAGTAGTAAGAATAGGCTCTGTCTCCCCTCCCCAATACGCACTCGGCTATTATGGCCCACGTATTCGGATGACAGAATATGCCTGCGTTCTCCTTGACTCCCGGGGGATAACACGTGCACGCGCCGATGGCTTCGGAAAAACGCGTGAACGCCGGTTGCTGCAGGACGATGCCGTGCGGCGTGGCGAGGTGGGTCCAGACCGAGTCCATGGCGGCGATCCCTCTTTCCCGGGGCGCTACCCCGCTCATCACTGCCCACGGTTGCGCCTCGAGGAAGATCCGTCCCTCGGAGTTTCGTGATGAGCCGACGGGCAAGCCCGAGTCGTCGAACGCCCTGATGTACCATTCGCCGTCCCACGCGTACGCGTTCACGGCAGCCGTCATCTCGCGTGCAGCCTTCGAGTACGCCTCGGCCTCCTCGTCGTCGCCCTTCAGGCGCGCGATCTCCGCCATCTCGAGCGCCGCCCGCACAAAGAGCTCGGCGATGAGCACGGACTCAGCCACCCGCCCGTCGTGCCGTGTGTTCCAGTTCAGGTTCAGGCAGTCGTTCCAGTCGGCTTCGCCGATAAGGGGTAGCCCATGAGGCCCGAGGTTAGCTAGGATGTATGACATGCACCGGCGGAGGTGCTCTTCCAGGGGAACCGGACGGGAGTCATCCGCGAACGGAGCCTCCACCGACAGGACGTCGAGGTCTCCGGTCTCTTTCACGTATTGGGCGGTGGCGATGACGAGCCACATGGGGTCGTCGTTGAATCCGCTGCCGATGTCGTTGTTGCCCTGCTTGGTCAAAGGCGAATACTGATGATATGTGTTGCCCGGCGTGAACTGAATGGAGGCGAGTTCGCGAAGGCGCGTCTTGGCGGCGCTCGGAACTTGGTGGATGGTGCCCAGGATGTCCTGGCTCCCGTCGCGGAAGCCAATGCCCCTGCTGATGCCGGACTCATAGTATGACGCGGATCGCGCGAGCTTTAGCGTGGTCAAGCACTGGTACTGGTTCCACACGTTGATCTCCCGCGCCATGTCCGAATCGGGAGTCTCAGCACGGAATCCAGCTAGGAGAATGTCCCAGTGCCGCGCGAGCTCTTCCCGGGCGGCAGCCACTGCACTGGGATCGAGGTACCGCGACATGACGGCGCGGGCTCCGGCCTTGTTCGCACGGCCGTCAGCGGTGAACTTTTCCTCAGGCTTGTTCCATGCGAGTCCCAGGACGAACAGCAAGGTCTTCCGCTCTCCCGGGGCGAGAGACACCCTCACGCAGTGCGACCCGACGGGCGCCCAACCGTGCGCCAGGGAGCCCGAGGCCCGCCCTTCCACGACGGCCTTCGGAGCGGAGAGCGTGCCGTACGGGCCGAGAAAGGCCTCGCGGTCCGTGTCGAAGCCCACGACATCGCCGCTGGTCGCGAAGAAAGCGAAGTGGTCCCTTCTCTCGCGGTACTCCGTGGTGTGATATATGACCCCGTCTTCGACTTCGACCTCACCGATGTTGAGGTTCCTCTGGAAGTTTGTCTGGTCGTCCAGGGCGTCCCACAAGCAGAACTCAACGAAGGAGAAGAGGGTGATGTCTTCGCGCCGCTCATTGCGGTTCTCTATGACAACCTGCCACACCTCGAGGGGTTCGTCGACCGGTACGAAGTAGGTGACGTCAACGGCGAGCCCACGGCGCGATGAGCTGATCGAAGTGTACCCGAGGCCGTGTCTGCACTCGTAGGAATCAAGCGGCTTTCGCACCGGTTGCCAGGTGGGAGACCAAAAGTCCCCGTCCGAGTGGCGGATGAAGACGTATCTGCCGCCTTCGTCGGTTGGAACGTTGTTGTACCGATAGCGCAAGACGCGCCTGAGCCTCGCGTCCGAGTAAAAGCTGTAGCCTCCCCCTGTATTCGAGACCAGCGCGACATAGTCGCGCGGTCCAAGGTAGTTTATCCACGGAGAGGGCGTGTCCGGGCGCTCGATCACGTACTCGCGTCTTTCGTCGTCAAAGCGTCCATACCTCATGCCGCGCGGTCCCCCCTTGGCTTCCATGACATGCTCAAGCCTTCATTGGCGGCGGGGACGCCTCGAAGGCATCCCCGCCATCGTCTCTCCCGGGCTTCGATGGGAGGGCCTATCTCTCTCGCTGGAGAGCCTCGTCGACCTTCCTCGCGGCGGCGTCGAGGTACACCTTTACGTCCTCCGCTTTGTACTTGCCGACGATGTAGTCGCTGAGGATCTTCTTGAACTCCGCGACGATAGCGTTCTCGATGTCACCCCACACGGCCAGCGGCGGATAGGCAGTGGCGTATCCCAGAGCGGTCCTGAATGTCTTCCACACCCCCGTGGAGTAGTAGGGATCGTCGTACGCCGCGATTGTCGCCGGAAGCATGTGGGAGAGGTTCTGAGTGTAGTCGACCATCCTGGCTTTCTCGAGGAGGAACTTTATCCATGCCTTGGCGGCGTCCTTGTTCTTGCTGGCCTTGAACACAACGAGGTTGCTTCCACCGGAGAAGGCCGCCCTGCCCTTGGAACCCTTGGGTGGCTCCACAATGCCGTAGTTCAGGCTCGGGTTCTCATGCTCGATGTTGGCGATGTTCCAGGGGCCCATGAAGCACATGGCGACGTTACCGTTTATGAAGGCCGCGTCAGCCTGCGGCTGGTTGTACTCGGCGCACGACTTGTCCGCAAGCCCCGTCTCCACGAGGCTCAAGTACCATCTCATGGCCTGGACGCCGGCCTCACTATTGAAGATCGCCTTCTTGGTGGAAACGTTTACGAGATCCCCGCCGTTCGCCCAAAGGACGATCGCCCAGTTGTGGATGAGATCCCAGGCGTTCGTCCCCGCCATCGCGAAAGCCTTGCCTTGGCCCAACGCCTTCGTGATGGCCTTGCCGACCGTAATGACCTCGTCATACGTCTGCGGAGGGTTCACCTTCGCAGCAGCAAACATGTCCTTGTTGTAGAACAGGCACCGTGTCTCGGCGAACCAGGGCACGCCGTAATGGCGCCCTTTGTACGTCGTGGAGTCGAGGTTGGCCTTCATGAACGCGGACGCGCCTCCGAACTCCGCGATGTCGATCTCCTCCAGCCCACCTGTCGCCGCGAATTGAGGGTTCCATGTCGTCCCCACCTGCGAGACGTCCGCTCCCTCGCCTGTGGCTATCGCGGCTGCGATGCGCGACCACGCATCGCCCCATCCTACGATCTCCCATTTGACTTTCACACCCGTCTTGGCCTCGAACTCCTGCGCCGCCTTGTCAAGCCACACTGTGTGCGTCTCGTCGGGAGCGTTGGGCATGACCCAGAACGTTATCTCCCTGGTCGCCGCTGACGCCGTCGCCACGCTTGCCATGGCGACTAGGACAGCGCAAACGAGAACCCACCTTCTGAGTGTCATCTAAGTTCGCCTCCCTTGAGGGTGAGTCATGGTTACCGTGGAACTCGGGCAACTAGACAACCCGCAAACCTCCGTCGACCTCACTCGAACCGTGGTCCGTGCCGAGCCTGCGCAAGCCCCGTGTTTCGAAAGCCTTGCTAATCCCGCGGGACGCGCATCACCCAAACGACGCGCGAGCCCTCTCGCCCCACCCCCCTTCCGTGTCTTGATCGCAACAGCTTTGTCAGCTCCGCTGCCCGCTCGTCCGGGTCGCTCTGCTTGTCGTCGCTGCTGTGCTCGTCGCGATCCTGTTGCCTTCACCCCTTTACAGAGCCCGACACAAGGCCTTCCACGATGTGCCTTTGAATCAGCGTAAACAACACGAGCACTGGTATGGTCACGATGATGCACGCTGCCATCATGCCCGCCCACCGGGCTTCCTGGTTGGTGATGTATTCGAGGATTCCCACGGCCACGGTTTTCGTGGCCCGCCCCGTGAGGAGCGAAGCGAACAGGATCTCGTTCCAGCTCATGATGAACGCGTATATTCCGACGGCTGCGATGCCCGGCCGCGCGATCGGGAGTATCACCCGGAAGAGAGCCCCGACCGGAGTGCATCCGTCTATTTGAGCCTGTTCATCGATCTCTCTGGGTATGGTTGCGAAGAAGCTCCGGAGCATCAAGACGCTGAAGGGAAGGGCGAACGAGGAATAGGTGAGGATGAGCCCCTGGTAGGTGTTCTTGAGCTGGATCCCGGTCCACTTGTTCACATAGACGAACAGGATGAAATACGGGATGAGAAAGAGTATGCCCGGAAACATCTGCGTCACGAGGAGCGACAACACGTACGGCCCCTTCGCCCGGAATTCGAAACGGGCGAGCGCGTATCCCGCGAGGACGCTGAGAGCCAGGCAGAGCAGCATTGTGCCCAGGGATACTATGATGCTGTTTCTGAAGTAGTCGAGGATCCTCACTGTCCGGTTGACGTTCCGGTAGTTGTCAAGGGTAAACGTGCGAGGCACCCAGCGTGGTGCGAGGTTCGGATCGGTGATGTCCGCAGACTGTATCTCCAAGCTGGTCTTGAAAGACCCGGAAACCATCCAAAGGTACGGGATGAGCACGACCACCAGAACGAGAAGGACCGCAGCATACAGCGCCACCCGTTCGGCTGCCCGGATCGCCCTCACCCGCGGTGAACTCAAGCTCGGATACGCTTTCCTCTGGCGGTTCATCGTCGCATCAGTCCTCCACCGACGTGCCGGGTTTGAGAGTCCTCAGATAGATGACAGCCACCACCGTCATCATCAGAACCAGCACCACTGACATAGCCGCCCCCAAGCCGTACCTAAGGTTGTCAAAGGCCTGCCTAACGACGAAGGTAGAGGGGACTTCGGCGTATACGCCCGGGTCATCCCCAAGCATGACCTTGAACTGGTTGTATGCATTGAAGTTCCAGAGGATGTTTAGTAGGATCAGCGTCTTGGTGACAGGCAGGATATGCGGCCACATAACGTAGCGAAAGCGCTGCCATCGGTTCGCGCCGTCTATGGCTGCACATTCCAGGAGTTCACGGGGCACAGATTGCAGGCCGGCGAGGAGCAGCAGGCTCGCGAACGGCCAACCTTTCCATATGCTGGCTACCATCACGGCAAACATGGTCCTCGTGCCCACGAGCCACACGAGGGGCTCTTTGATGATGCCGAGCGACATCAAGAAGCCGTTCACGATGCCGACCCTCGCCTGGAATATGAAGCGCCACACGCTGTACGCAACGGAGTCCGGCATGATGTACGGCAAGAGCACCAGGCCACGGACGAGGGTCCGCCCGAAGAAGCGTTGGTTCAGGAGAAGGGCGACCGCGAGCCCGATCACGTACCCGAGGGTGATTGTGACCACGCCGTAATAGGTCACATTCCCCACGGATCTCAAGAACAGGAGGCCGTCCGGGTCGGCGAAATCGAGTGCCTTCACGTAGTTGGCCAGCCCCGTGAACGGTGCCGCGCGCCAGTTGGCGATGGTATAGATGTCAAGGTCTCGGAAGCTGATGAATATCCCCCAGATTATCGGGATGACGTGAACGAAGATGGTGCCGACAAGCGCGGGCGCGATGAGCAGGTAAGGCAAGGTCCGTTTCCCGGCGACCAGCCTGGACGCCTTCCCCGTCGCTGCCGTCACACGCGAACGAACCGGCGCTTCCATCTTCTTTCCCCCTTTGCCCGCCCAGGGATGGGCGTGGCGTGTCCATCGATGTCATTCCGCTGGCCAAAAAACCTCTGACTCACGCCGGGACCAACATCGTCGGCTTGAGCACTACCCCGGGAATGTCACGCCTCTCGGAGATCACGGACGCCAGCATGTCAGCGGCAAGCCGACCCTGCTCGTAAAGGGGTGCCTGTATGCCGCCCAGCGACGGCTCCACGGCCCTCGTGGAGGGGAGACAGTCGCCGGCTAGGAGCAGGAAGCCGTTCTGCGTGCCGGATGCGGGCACGAGGCCCCTCTCTCGGAGAGCGCGGAGCGCGCCGAGGGCCATCGGGTCGCTGCTGCAGATGATGGCGGAGACGCGCGCGCTCTGCTCTTGGTCGAGGAGGCGAAGCGCCGCCCAGTACCCGCCGGCGACCGTGTAGTCCCCCTCACGCACGAGATACTCGTCGAACGGAATGCCCGCTTGTTCCAGTGCCGCTCTGTAACCTTCAGCGATGCTTCTCTTGTTGGGCATGAGGAAGTTGCTCGGCTCCTTGATGAGCCCTATCCGCGTATGGCCCAGCGAGATGGCGTATCGGGTGGCCGCCATGCCACCGGCCACCGCGTCGATCTCCACGAAGTTGTGGGTTTGCTCCGGAAAGCAGTAACCCAACGAAACAAAGTGAAATCCCTTCTCCGAGAGCTCTTTCACTATGCTGTCGGCCCCGAGCATCCCATAAAGGATGGCGCCGTCGACATTGCGGCGCTTGGTCAAGCGCACCACTTCCCGAAGAGCGTCGTCTCTCTTCGTGGGCACCGAAAGCACCATGTCGTAGCCTCTCTCGTTGAGGAGATCGAGAGCACCCTTGATTTGCTCCATCATGCCCGGATCGTGGAACACGAAATCCGAGCCGAAAGGAACCACGAATCCGATGGCGCCCGACCGTTTCCGCCTGAGGCTCCGCGCCGCGGAGTTCGGATGGAAGTCCAAGGCCGCCATGACTTCTAGCACGCGCGAGCGCGTCTCCTCCCTGACCAACTGGCTCCTGTTGAGCACACGCGAGACCGTCTTCACCGAAACGTTTGCCTTCTTGGCGACATCGTAAATGGTTGCCATGCCCGACGCTCCTACCGCACGTTCCTACCGCAGGGTTATCGCTCTTGCAAGAGTGCTATGTCTATCGGTGTCATTATATGCGTTCAACGCTTGTGTTGAAATTCCTTCTTATTGAGGAGATATTTCTCGCGGACTACCGCCGAGCCGCCGAGCTTCGTGTCTATTGATGTCAGTCTGCTAGGACCCCCAGTCTGCTAGTACTAGGGACGATATGGGGCCGATGTAGGGCTACTGGGTCGATGCCGGCCGGCGCCGACCGCCGCGGTGTGCCGGCGGGCACACCTCCTGCCTCCCCTTCCGGCTCGCGGTGAAGCACGCGGCGAAGCACGTACACGCGGAGCATGGAAAGGTGGGGCGACCCTCTTCGCTCGCCTTCCGGAGGGGGCGAGGACCCGTGGGGAGTGGGAGGCCGCCCACTGGAGGCCGGACGCAAGAGAGGATCGCGCTCGCACCCGCAAGTGGGGGACGGCAATACGGGGATGGAAATAAAAAAGCCTTCCGGCAG